>JAJCXU010000250.1 GCA_029263275.1 Ilumatobacter sp. | reverse complement strand
GCCGAAGACCGCGAGCTGGGCGCCGTACTCGGCATACATCGACTCGACCTCGGCAGGCGACATCGTCTCGACCTGCCGGCGAGCGGTGGGGAGTGGCCCGAAGATGTCTCTGAACCTCTGGACTGTTCCGCCCTCTTCGTCACTCGCAAAGAGTCCGGGAACGTCGACCGCATCAAGACCGGCGGTTGCCCGGCCGAAGGAACCCTCGTCGAAGCCGGGGGCGGTGACGAGGTCGCCAAGCGGAGCGATACCGCCGATGTGGTGCTGGCTGAACAACTCGGCCATCTCCTCGAGCTGGGCTGGCGTGGAGATCAGGGCCAGAATCGTCTGCCCGGCCTGATCCTCGATCGACAGCGAGGCGGCACACGTGGCGCTCTCCGCGACCGGTTCGCTCGGCGTTGCCTGCGCCGACCCGGCTCCGGCCGCTGCGCCGACGAGGGCCAACGCGGCAGCGAGCGTCAGGCGTGGTCTCACTCCCGCAGTCTGGCACCGCACCGCGATCCCGGACGGCAGCGATAGCTTTGTTCGCCATGTCTGATCGCACACTCGTCCTCCTGAAGCCTGACACCGTCGAGCGCAAGCTCATCGGTGCGGTCACCTCACGTTTCGAGGCGAAGAACCTCGACATCGTCGCGATGGAACTTCGCCAGCTCGACGCTGACACGCTCGCTCGTCACTACGAGGAGCACGTCGGCAAGGGCTTCTACGGCGAACTCGTCGAGTTCATGAGCCGTGGCCCTGTCGTGGCCATGGTCATCGAGGGCCCGGAAGACACCTGGGAAGTCGTCCGCAACATGATGGGCACGACCAATCCGGCCAAGGCCGACCCGGGCACCATCCGTGGTGACCTCGGCATTCTCTTCACCGAGAACCTCGTGCATGGCAGCGACTCGCTCGAGTCGGCCCAGCGCGAGATCGGCATTTTCTTCCCGAATCTGTAACAATCCATCGCCCTGGTACTCTGACCAGGAACGAAGTGCGTGTCGTTGGGATCGCCCACTTCTCCAGCACTCGAATCTGCAGCTCGCGAAGGGAGGGCCAGCACATGGCCCGCAACAACCCGCTCAGCCTGGGACGTGATCTCGCCATCGATCTCGGTACGGCGAACACCCTCATTTATGTCCGTGGCCACGGCGTCGTGCTCGATGAGCCGTCGGTCGTCGCCATCAACGCGAACGACGGTCGCCCCGTCGCCGTGGGTCTCGAAGCCAAGCGCATGATGGGCCGTACGCCCAACCACATCAAGGCGATTCGTCCGCTCAAAGACGGCGTCATCGCCGACTTCGAGGTGTGCGAGAAGATGCTGCGGTACTTCATCCAGAAGGTGCATGCGTCGAAGTGGAGCAAGCCCCGCATGGTCATCTGCGTCCCCTCCGGAATCACCGGGGTCGAGCAGCGCGCCGTGCAGGATGCCGCTGAATACGCGGGCGCCCGCAAGCCGGTCCACATCATCGAAGAACCCATGGCGGCCGCCATCGGAGCTGACCTTCCGGTCCACGAGCCGTCCGGCAACATGATCGTCGACATCGGCGGTGGCACCACCGAGGTGGCCGTCATCTCGCTCGGTGGCATCGTCACGGCGCAATCGGTGCGGGTGGCCGGAGACGAACTCGACGATGCCGTGCTGCAGTACGTGAAGAAGGAATTCTCTCTCGCAATCGGCGAACGCACCGCGGAGGAGATCAAGATCCAGATGGGCTCGGCATGGCCGCTGGAGGAAGAAGTCACCGCCGACATCCGAGGCCGCGACCTCATCTCGGGGCTGCCGCGGACCATTCAGGTCACCACTGAACACATCCGTGAAGCGCTCGCCGAGCCGATCAGCGCGATCATCGACGCCGTCAAGACCACGCTCGACAAGACCCCGCCCGAGCTTGCTGCCGACATCATGGAAGACGGCATCATGCTGACGGGTGGCGGTGCCTTGCTCGGTGGTCTCGATGAGCGTTTGTCGCACGAAACGGGCATGCCGATCCGCGTCGCCGCAGAGCCGCTCTACAGCGTCGTCATCGGGTCCGGTCGGGCGCTCGAGAACATCGACGCCATGCGCGGTCTGATGTCACTCGGCGGCGAGAACTGATCCGCCCGCGCCCGCCGCGTTCCCTCATCGTGGGAGATTTCTGAGATGGCGATCTACACCGTCGGACGACGCCGAGTCATCGTTGCGCTGCTGCTGACCCTTGTGCTGCTCCTGACGTTGGATCTGCGCGGCAATCCAGTCCTCGACCGCATCCGCGACGGATTCGCGCGAGTGATGGAGCCGGTCGAATCGGCAACCGATGTCGTCACCACTCCAGTTGGCCGAGCGTGGAACGGCGTCACTCGGTACGACGACCTGGAACGCGAAAACCAAGCGCTGCAGGACGAGCTCGATCGGTTGATCGGCACGCAGGCCACGGCGCGCCTGGCAGTGGAGGAAGCGGCTGAGCTGAAGGCACTACTCAGTCTCAATTCGCTCGCAGGGATTCCGACCAGGGTCGCCAAGGTCGTCGGCGCATCGTCGAACAACCTCGACCAGATCATCGAGATCGACATCGGAACCGCCCGTGGTGTCCGCGTCGGCATGCCCGTTGTCAACCAGGCAGGGTTGATCGGGAAGATCACCAACGTCACTGACAACACGGCGAAGGTGATGCTGATCACCGACTCGAGGTACGCCGTTTCGGTGCGCGTGCAGGCTGCGCCCGAAGCCGACCTCGGCCCGGCGGACACACGTCCGTCGGGGCGAACGAACGACGAACTCGAAGACCTGGTGACCACGTCGACTGGCCCGACCACCACACTCGTCACCGATGTGCTCGCCACCGAGTCGTCGCTGCCACAGAACAACGGGTCGAATGGCGACGTACTCACCGTCGACGATCTCGACCCGGCCGAAGTGCCGGTCAACGCTACGCCGACCACGCTCGATCCGAATGACCCCGAGAATCTCGAACCAGCCGTGCCCGTCGACGGCGAAGTCATCGAGTCGGTGAGCACGACGACGACAACCACCACGGTGGCCGAGCTGCCCGCGAAGGAGTTCGGTGCGCTCGAGGGACGCGGACGCGGCCTGATTCCACAGATCAGGTTCCTGCAGGACAACCCCAGTCTTGCGGTGCTGCAAGAAGGCGACCTGGTCATCACCGCTGGTGGCTTCGACAGTCTTGCGCCCCCTGACATCCCGATCGGCGTCGTCATCAACCGCGCGGACCGGTCTGGCCCAGGTGGCCCGCTGCTCGACGTGCTGCCATACGCGGACGTCACCCGCCTGAACTTCCTGCGGGTGGTGTTGTACACCCCGCTGTCCGAAGTCGAGCAGGAGTGACAACATCTGACCGCCTGGGCGCGGGCTGATGCTGGCGGCAATCTGGCAGGGCCCAGTCATCCGATTGATCCCGGTCGGAATGATCCTGCTCGCCCTGCAACGGTCGTTGTTCGTCGAGATCACGATCGCTGGTGTGATCATCCAGGTCGTGCTGGCGCTCGCGGCGGCCGCTGGTGCCGCCGGCGGGTCCGAGCGGGGGGCAACGGCTGGCGTCGTCCTCGCAGTGATGTACGACATGTTGGAAGGGCTGCCGATCGGCTCGACCGCGATCCCGATGACGATCGCGGGAACCGTTGCGGGTCTCTTGGCCATCATCGTCGCTGACCCGCAGTGGTGGTTGGCGATGATCTTCACCACGATGGGCGCGGCGGTCGGCGAGATCATGGTCCCGGTCACTCGGCTGTTCACCGGGGCGAGCGATCCCTTCGAGCCACGGCTCACGCTCATCGTGCCGGTGGTGGCGATTGGTGCAGGCGTCCTCTCACCGCTCTTCGTCCCGTTGGCGCGATGGTGCCTCCGAATCAAGAGCGCGGAATGGGTCGCGCCACCGCGCGAGTCCTCCCTCTGATTGGCGCCCAAGGGAAGAGACGCAAACAATTCGGGAACAGCAGGGGCTGCCGTCACCAAACGAACGAGCACGACTACATTACGGTTGTGTGAAGAACGACCATCGGCGTCAGATGCAGCCGCTGTCGATTGAGCTTGAGGAAAGGGCACACTGACGCAATGGCAGTTGACAAACGCGCCACCCGGTTGGGCCTTCTTGCCGTGGTCGGAACCCTGCTGTTCTCGCTGATCGGCGCGCGCCTCTGGTTCCTGCAGACCGTCGAAGCCGAGGCCCTCCAAGAGCAGGTCGACACGACCAAGGTCCGCACTCGTGCGCTCTTGCCGCAGCGCGGCCGAATCTTCGATGCCGATGGCCGCATCCTCGCCGACAACCAGCGGTCGCTCGCCGTCACCGTCGACTGGGAACTCCTCCGCCGCGACAGCGACCGCGAGGAGATCTTCAGGCGGCTCTCGGGCTGGGTCGACGTGCCCGTCGAGGACATGGAGCGACGCTACGAACGTGGCATCACCGACACGCTGCTGCCCATGCCGGTGGCTGAGGGCCTCAGCGAAGCGACGGCAATTGCGATCAAGGAACGCGTCGAAGACCTTCCCGGCGTGCAGATCATCGAGATGTCGACGCGCCAGTATCCGTACGCACCACTCGCCAGCCACGTCGTCGGATACATGGGTGCCATCACCGCCGAGACCAAGGACCTCTACGTCAGCAACGGTTACACGCAGAGTGAACGCGTCGGGCAGTTCGGCATCGAACTCAGCATGGAGCGCGAGCTGCACGGCGTCTCGGGTTACGTCAAGTACGAGGTCGACAACACGAGCCGCATTGTCCGAGAGATCGAACGCGTCCCCCCGGTCAACGGGCGCGACATTCAGTTGACCATCGACCTCGACCAGCAGCAGTACGCCGAACAAGCCCTCGAGACGCAGCTCAAGCTCCGGCGACAGGCAACGGCAAGGAATCCGCTCGACCGCGAGACCAACTTTCTGACACGGGCCTTCTACGAACTCGACCCAGAGACCAACGAGAAGGACTACTACCCGGAAGAGGTGCCGTTCAAGGCGCCTGCCGGTGCGGTCGTCGTCCAGAACTGGGAGACCGGCCACATCATCGCGCTCGCGTCCTACCCGACGTTCGACAATCGTTGGTTCGAGTCGGATCTCGGCGGAGGCAAGTTCGAAGAGATCTTCGACGCCACCGACATCGAGGCCCTCGAGTACGACGCCGATGGCCAAGTGATTCCCGAATCCGTCAAGACCGACCCGGACAGATCGACACTCGTCAACCGGGCGATCCAAGGGCGCTACAACCTGGGGTCGACGTTCAAGCCGTTCAGTGCCTACGCGGCGCTGTCGACCGGTCTGCTGACGACCAACGATCGCTACCAGGACACGGGCACGTACAAGATGACCTCGGTTGACGCCGACAAGTGTGCATCGGGGCTGGTCCGCTGCGTGTACAAGAACGCCACGTGCGGCAACGGTCGGCCCTGTGTGTACGGCTCCGTCGACGTGGAAACCGCACTTGCCGTGTCGAGCGATGCGTTCTTCTATCGGGTGGGCGAACTCATCATGGAGAACAACGAGCAGAAAGACCTGCTCCAGCGTCAAGTCGGCCTGTTCGGCTTTGGCGCCAGGACCGGCATCGATTTGCCGTTCGAGTTCGCTGGAACCGTGCCCGACCGGGAACTCAAAGCGGAGTACGCCCGACGCGGCGTCATCAGCGAAGACGAAGGGCGTGGGTATTTCACGGGCGACAACGTGCAACTCGCCATCGGCCAGGGCTTGTTGTCCGCAACGCCGCTGCAGCTTGCGACTGGCTACTCGACGATTGCCAACTTCGGGTTCGTCATGAAGCCGGAGATCATCAAGGCGGTCTACGAGGCCGGGGTGCCGGACTCTACGATGCAGGGCTTTGCTGACATCTCGAAGGCTCGATTCGCTGAGGAGCCGAACGTCGAGGGGGAAGTGATTCGCCAGATCCCGATGCCCGCCAACATCCACAGAGAGATCGACGATGGTCTTCGTCGTGTCGTCCAGACGGGCGCCGGGCACACCAGCGACTTCTACCACAGCACCACCGGAGAAAAACTCTTCTACGACTATCCGAGCGACGCCATTCCGGTGGCCGCCAAGACGGGTACCGCGCAGGGCCGGAACAACTTCCCGTGGAATGACTCGTCGGCGTTCAGCGCGTACAGCGTGGACTCGTCCACGCCCTACACCGTGTCCGCCTACCTCGAAAAGAGTGGATACGGAGCGGTCGCAGCTGGTCCGGTCGTCAAGTGCATGTTCCTGCAGATGTCGGGGATCGCTCCGACCGACCCCGTCGAGTTGTCACTGCCGCTCAACACGGACCAGACCTTCCCCGCGGCACCGAAGAAGCTCGAGGACACTCGTTGCTTCTCACGTCGAAGCTGATCGGTAAGACTGGTCACATGGCGATCGACGCAGCAGGAATCTTCTCCTGATGGCGACCTCCTTCCTGGCACGCAAGCCGGACTCTGGGCTCGGCAACATCGGCGCGAGCCCGGCAGACCCCAGCCGGAATATCGACTGGGTGCTGATGTCGGTGCAAGTGATCCTGAGCGTTGCCGGTTGCTTCGTGGTGTTCTCGGCATCACGTACCCGCGTGGTTGATGATCCGTACGCCTTCGCCACGCGCCAAGTCATCTTCGCGATTGTTGCGGTGGCAGTCATGGCGGTCGTGATGGCCTTCGACTACGAGAGCTGGAAGGAGCGCGCCCGATTTCTGTACGGCCTCACGCTCGTTGTGCTCGTGTTGCTGATCTTGCTCGGCGTGGCGAGTGGACAAGACCGGATCTCGTTCGACCTCGGCCCGTTCAACGTGCAACCCGCCGAGCTGGCCAAGTTCACGACGCTGCTGATGCTGGCGGTCTACCTCGCTGAGGAACGCAGCGACGAGGTGTCGTATCCGCGGTTCCTCGGCGGGCTGATGATTGTTGGCGTCCCGGCGGTGCTGATCGTTGTGCAGCCCGACCTCGGGTCGGCATCGGTGATCATCTCGATGGCGATGGGGGTCCTCCTCGTCGCCGGCGCGAAAGTCCGATACATCGGGATGATTTCGCTCCTGTCCATAGCGACCGTTGCTGCAGCATTCTTTGGCCGCCTGGTCGACCGCTACCAAATCACCCGACTCGAGGCACTGATCAATCCTGACGGGGTTGACAAGGACTTCACCTACCAGGCACGGAACGCCATGCGGGCCATCGGTACGGGCGGCGTTTGGGGCAAGGGGTGGCTGCAAGGGCCCCTCACGAACGGTCGCGACATTCCGGTCATGTGGGCAGACTTTCCGTTCGCCGCCGTGGGCGAACAGTTCGGCCTGGTCGGCTGTGCGGCACTCCTCGCGCTGTTTGGCGTTGCCCTGATCCGGATCTGGCGAATCGCTCACCTGTCGCGCGACCTGCTCGGAACGTACATCTGTGCAGGTGTCTTCACGATGTTGCTTTGGCAGATCTTCCAAAACGTCGGGATGACGCTGCAGATCATGCCGGTCACCGGCCTGCCACTGCCGTTCATCTCGTACGGCGGATCTGGTCTCATCGTCTATTTCGCCATGTTCGGCCTGGTGCAGTCAGTCCACATGCGCAGGATGCGGTGATCGGAGGGGCGGGGTTTTCTCATCGGTGAGAAGCATCCACACTGGTGGTGGGGCTGCCTCACCGCAACGACTGGGCCCTGGCTGACCCTCACCTGGCTTGTGGGTGTGCTCCGGTAGATTGTGTCGATGGCCCGATTCACCGCATCTGACGCGTTGGTGAGCGGGCCTTTGCACCAGATCGAAGACGCCGGGATCGAGCGCGACCATCACTCGCAGCACGTACCCGCTCCGGAGAACGCCCCTGCGCTTCTCCTCAGAAGGGAACTCCTCCAACATGGACCACACCAACGACAGTACGAACGCGGGCGAAACCAGCTCCGGCAACACTGACTCAACCGGTCAGCAAGCCGCCTCGACCAAGGGCTCTGGCAACGAATCCAGCGGATCGGGCAACAATCGACAGCGTGGCTCCCGCGGCGGTCAGCATCGACGTCCGGCAAGCAAGGCCGACACCTCGTCGCAGACCGAGCAGACAGACAAGAACGACATCGAGATTCCCGAGCGGATCAGCGAAGGCCGCCCGTCGGCTGAGGCGTCCGAACGGGGCCTGGTGCGCAAGCCGAAGATCGGCGACACGATGCCGGTTCCGTCCTCGCCACCGCTTGGCGGTTCCCCTCAGGGTGGCAGCGAAGGCGAAGGGCCGAAGAAGAAGCGGAACCGACGCGGCAAAGGCGGAGGCGCAGGCGGCATGTCCGACAACGGCGACGGTCAGCCCAAGGGCCCCAAGCAGCGTGCCAAACAGGACGGCAAGCAGGGTGGCAGACAAGGTGGCAAACAAGGCGACGGCCAGCGTAAGAAGGGCCGCGGCGGCCGCGGAGGTCGAGGCAAGGGTGGCGCACAGCAGCTCGATGAGGCGTGGCTCGAACAGCGCCGCGGTCGAGAGCGCAACGGTAAGCCGATCGGTCGCTACTTCATGTGTGTGCAGTCTCGTCCCGGTATGGCCCAGGTCGCCGTGCTC
>JAJCXU010000249.1 GCA_029263275.1 Ilumatobacter sp. | reverse complement strand
ACTGGCCGAGGTCGGCTTCGCGGAAGGCGCATTCTTCACCGACCCCGCTGACGACTTCGGGGTCGCCCTGGTCCGCCGCCAGCCCTGAGCTCTGTGTGCCCCCGAGAGGTCAGGCGGGGAGTTGTTCGTCGAGCCAGGTGGTGATGCCGGCGACGACGTCGGGCCACTCCGGCTCGTTCAGGCACTCGTGGCGCAATCCGGGCCAGACCTTGCGCGTGACGTTGGCGAGTTTGCCGATCGGCTCCGAAGCAGCTGCTGCGACCAACGCATCGTCAGCACCGTGCAGCACGTAAGTCGGTACCGAGATGCGCTCGATGTGTTCCGACGTAGCGGTCATCGCCGTCATGATCTGGCGGCCGAGTGAAGCGGTTGCTCCATCGACTCGAAGCGGATCGTTGTCGTACGCCTGCTGCACCGCCTCGTCGCGGCTGAGAACGGAGCCGTCGAAATCGGACTTCACGTGCAGCCGAGGTGTGACGCGGCTGAGCACGGGAACGGCGACGCGTTGCCAACGCGGAATCTCGGCGGCGAGCGCAGGCGCACTCAACACCGCAAGGTCGGGCTGCGGGTCGGTCCCGACGAGGTAGGTCGCCGAGATGAGACCGCCCAAGGAGTGGCCCATCAGGACAACGGGGACACCCAGTTTGCGTCGTTCGGCAAGAAGGTCAGCGACGTCATCGGTGTACTCGGAGAACTCGGTGACGAACGCACGGCGGCCACCGGTTTCCCCGAAGCCGCGCTGATCGAACGAGAGGACATCGAAGCCGGCGTCAGACAGCGCATCGCCAACGTGCTCATACCGGCCCGAGTGCTCGCCGATGCCGTGGACGAGCAGGATCGCCGCCTTCGGGCTCGCCGCGCTCCAGTGCCGACGGCGCTGAGTGAGCCCGTCTCGCGTGGTACCGAAGCTGGCGGTCGAAGCAGTCACGGCCGCTGACGATAGTGACGACTTGGTGTCAGCCGCCAAGTCATCTGACCATCCGACTGACCGAGATGCCTTGGACCCGGCCATGGGAAACGGCGACAGCCGCCGCATTCGATGTGGAGACATCGAACGCGGCGGCTGCGGCCGGGGGGAAATGGTCGGGTATTCGTCGCCCGAAATGCTGGTCAGTCGTCGGCAGGGATCTCGAACGGACCGCCGCTGAAGACACCGCCGTCGAAGGCACCGTCGAGCATGCCGCCGATGATGTCAGGCAGCAGGTCGCCGCAGGCGCTGTCTGCGGCTTCCCATGCGGCGTCGATTTCAGCGGTCTTGGCGTCGAACTCGGCCTGTTGCTCTGGTGTGAGCTCAGGGAAGGAGAAGTCACCGTCAGGGCCGAAGTCGGGCAGCTCGAAGGTCTGCACGTTGACGTCGCCGTCTGACTCGACGCTGATCTCATCACCTGACTTGGTGATCGTGATCGTGCCGTCGCCGTCGCCGAACTCGTAGAACCCGGTGTCGTCGCCGGCTTCCACGAACACGCCGGGCGGAGGCTCGAATCCCTCAGGGAAATCGAAGTCGAACTCTTCGAAGCTCGACGTGGCGACGTCGCCGATGACGTCGAAGCCCCCGAGCAGATCGAGGTCGCCGAGCTGCTCGGAGATGCAGGCGTCGAACTCCTCGAATTGTGCGGTGACCTCAGGGTCGAGTTCGAACAGACTGTCGAACTCCATCCAGCCGGGCTCCTGCCCGCCGTCTTCGTGCTGGCCCGACTCGGTCGTGTCGTCCGCGGGGGCTTCGGTGTCGGGGACATCGGTCGACGATGTCGTCGGTTCATCGGCGACGCTGGGTGTGTTCGCGGAAACGAACTGACTGCCGACGAGTACGCCTCCGACGAGCAGGCCCGACGTCAACGCAACGATCGACGCGGTCCGGCGTGGTGAGCCACCCGACGCGCTGGTCGGGCTGGGAACGATCTGTTGGTCCGGGTTGGGTGGGGGGAATGTCATGCCTGGTCCTTGTGCTTCGATGGCGGGCGCCACTGATGTGGCGATGAGGACATCTTGCGGGAGCAACCTGAGAACAGCCTGAGATTCGTCGTCATGGGCCGCGTGTGTTGCGTCGTCGCCGTTCGGTGTTCTCAGGTCGGTGTTCTCAGGTTTCGCTCAGGTTGTCAGGCCAGACTGTGTGGATGCGGATTCTGGTGGTTGACGACGAGGTGCGCCTCGCCAACTCAATCGCACGTGGATTGCGGGCCGAGGGCTACGACGTTGATGTCGTCCACGACGGTGCCGATGCGGTCTGGCAGGCCACCGAGGTCGACTACGCGGCCATCGTGCTCGACATCATGCTGCCCGGCAAGAACGGCTACGTCGTGTGCGCTGAACTGCGCGAGGCGGGCAACACCACACCGATCTTGATGCTGACCGCGAAGGATGGCGAGTACGACGAAGCGGAGGGTCTCGATACCGGTGCCGACGACTACCTGCGCAAGCCGTTCGCGCACGTTGTTCTCAACGCCCGGCTGCGGGCACTGCTGCGACGCCAAGCCGGTTCGGTTGACGACACGGTCACGGTGGGCGACCTCACGCTGTCGCCGGGTCGACTGCAGTGCGCCCGTGGCGGCAGCACCGTCGAGCTCACGCATCGCGAGTTCGCGGTGCTCGAACTCCTCGCCCGTCGTGCACCGAACGTTGTCTCGAAGACCGCACTCCTCGACAGCGTGTGGGGGATCGACTTCAACGGCGACCCGAACATCGTCGAGGTCTACGTCGGCTATCTGCGCAAGAAGCTCGGCAAGGACGCGGTTCGCACCGTTCGTGGTGCTGGATATCAGTTGGCGGCTGCAGCGTGAGCGTCCGCGGTCGGCTGACCATCGTGATCGGCCTCCTGGTCGCCGCGCTTGCCGCAATCGCGGCGGTGTTGGCTCCGTCGCTGGTCGAGCGAGCGCTGGTCGACGACATCCTCGATGCTGATGCCGAGATGCAGTCGCTGTTCTTCGACGACCTCGGCGTCGTCAGCTTCGACGCAGGTTTCGAGGACAGCGAACTCTTCAACCCGTTCGACTTCATCGACGCCGACGTCGTCATCTCCCAACTGGGCGACGCCCAACTGCAGGAACTCATCGCATCTGGTGGAAGTAGCGACCTGATGGTCGCCGTTGGTGGCGACAGTTTCATCCGCGTCGACCCGACGGGTCAGCAGACGGTGCAGAACATCGACCCGACCGCGGTTGGTCAGCCCATTCTCACGTTCTTCGAACTGTTCGATAGTGAGTTCTCACCGATCGCGCTGCCGTTTGACCAGATCCCCATCGATGTCAGCGACACCGGAGTCTTCGACGATGCCTTCCTTGCTCAGTTTGAAGAATCGGGTCGCACGGTCACTGGTGTGCGCGAGATCGACGGCATCGAGTACTTCGTGTCTGGGCAGGCTGACTCAGTCGATCGGACCGTCGGCCGTGTCCGTACGGCATTGTGGCTCGCGTTTCCGATGGCCGTCGCGGCTGCAGCACTGATCACGTGGCTGTTGGCGGGGCGCGCCCTCCGACCGGTCCGAGCAATCACCGAGCAAGCAGCAACCATCACCGGCGGCACGCTCAGCGAGCGAGTGCCGGTGCCCGCCAGTGGTGATGAGATCGCCACCCTGGCAACCACGGTGAACGGCATGCTCGACCGTCTCGAGACCGACGATGTCCGACGCCGGCGATTCGTGTCCGACGCCAGCCATGAACTGCGGACGCCCGTCGCCGTGTTGAAGAGCGAGGCCGAAGTGGCACTGCGCACGCCGGATCGCACCGACGTGGAGTCGCTTGCATCGGGTGTGCTCGAAGAGTCGACGCGGATGGCGACGATCATCGACGATCTGCTCTCTCTCGCTCGCCAGGACGAGGGCGTCGCTGCACCCACGACGGAGATCGACCTCGACGACATCGTGCTCGCCGAGGCGGCCCGGCTCCGCCGTGTCCCGATCGACGTGTCTGCGGTGTCTGCGGGACGAGTGCTCGGCAGACCCGACGAGTTCTCCCGAGTGGTGGCCCATCTACTCGACAACGCGACCCGTCATGCCGAAGAGCGTGTCGCTGTGTCGCTCTCGTCAACGGCGGACGCGGTCACCCTCGTCGTCGACGACGACGGCCCCGGGATACCAGAGGGCGATCGTGACGCGATCTTCCAACGGTTCACCCGGCTGGACGAGGCTCGTACTCGCGATTCTGGCGGCGCCGGACTCGGCCTCGCCGTGGTGGCTGGAGTGGTGCAGCGCTGTGGCGGATCGGTCAACGTCGAGTCGAGCGATCTGGGCGGTGCCCGCTTCGTCGTGACGCTTCCCGCCCCCTGACCCTCCACGCGGAGGAACGTCAGGAATTGGGGGAGAGAGCTTCGAGCACGTTCCAGTCGATGTCGAGGCCACCGTCCGGATTCACCGGCTGCACGCACACGTGATCTGCGCCAGCGTCGTAGTGCGCCTGGACACCAGCACGGACTTGGTTCTCATCGCCCCACACGACGACCGAGTCGACGAATCGGTGGTCGCGCTGCTCGATCTC
>JAJCXU010000248.1 GCA_029263275.1 Ilumatobacter sp. | reverse complement strand
CCGCGACCCCAGACTCGGCAAGACGGCGGGCGTATGCGATGCCCTGATCACGCAACGGGTCGTACTCCGCGGTGACCACGAGCGCCGGCGCAACGCCTTCAAGCGAGTCGGCAAGAAGTGGCGACGCTCGCCAGTCCAGCGGGTCGGCTGCGTACTGAGCCGCGTACCAATCGATCATGTCGGTGGTCAAGATGTAGTCGCCGTTGCCGTACTCGGCCAGAGATGGCGACGTGTCGAGCACATCGACCGAGGGGTAGATCAGCAGCTGACCCGCGAGATCCAGGCCCGCGTCCCGAGCCATGATTGCCACCACGGCCGCGAGGTTGCCGCCCGCTGAATCCCCGGTGAGCACGATCCTTCCCGACCCGTATGTCGCTGTGTCGGCACTCACCGCCTGAAAGACGGCCCACACATCGTCGACACATGCCGGAAACGGATCCTGAGGAGCCAGGCGATAGTCCACCGAGATCACGGTGGCCCCCGATTCGAGCGCGACCTGACGGCACGGCTCGTCGTGCGTGTCCAGGTCGCCGATGACGAAGCCGCCGCCGTGAACGAAGATCACGATTCCCTGCGGATTCTCCGCTTCGTAGAGCCGGCAGCGCACACCGGCGATGTGTAGATCCTGGACGCGCTCTATGTCGGGCCCTGGTCCTGCAAGGGCAGCGAGCGCCAGATACGCCTCGCGGCGCTGCTCGACGGTCTGGTCCCAGATCGATGGCAGTTCGGCGGCGGCTGCGTTGGATGCATCAACGAGCGGTTGAAGTTGAGGGTCCAGCGCCATACATCCCAAACTAACGGCGGCATCTCGTCACAGGGTTCGGTTGGATCACGCTTGCTACGTTGACGGGCGATGCCGACACTGCCGTTTGTTGGACGCCAACTGGAGCTTGCGTCGTTGCGCGAGACATGTGCCGAGGCGGGCGCTGCCCTCGTCGTCGGCGGCCCCGGGTTGGGTAAGTCGCGTCTGATCGCCGAACTTGCGGCCGATCCCGATCTGATCTGTGTCGTCGGTGTCGGTGCCCCTGAGTTGCAGTCATCGCCGTATGCCGTCTTCCGCACCCTTGCGTTGCAGTGGGGTCGGCTGCTCGACCCCCAATCGCTCGGCTGGTCCGACAACCAACTGCAGAACTTGGGCCCGCTCTTTCCCGCCCTGCTCGGAGCCGGCCCGTCTGACGACCACAGCTCCGAAGAGCGGCGTCAGGGCCTGTGGCTCTCGTTGGTGCGGTATTTCGACGCGCTCGTCGCGTCGCAATCCCGACCACTCGTGCTCGTGGTGGAGGACCTCCACGCGGCCGACGATTCCTCGCTCAGTCTGTTCGCATGGCTCTCGTCCCAACCGCTTGACATCGCCATGATCGCCACGTCGAGACCTGAAGCGCCCGAGCCCGTCGCCAAGCTGTCGACCATCGGGTTGCGGCCGCTCGGACTCACCGCGATCGAAGCGATACAGCAGGGGACCGACTCGACATCGACCGACGCCGAGACGCTGCTCGGCCTGACCGGCGGTGTTCCGCTTCGGCTCCATGAGTGGGTACTCGGCGCATCGCTCGGCGGGTCGGCCCATGCCCACGGAGCGCTGCTCGAGCGCGTGCTCGAGGGTTGCGACTCTTCGACGGTTGACGCCCTGCGCCTGGCAGCGGTCTTCCCCGGAAGAATCGATGCCTACGTCCTGGCGTCGGTGCTCACCGTGTCGGAGTCAGATGCTGTCGAGGCGCTTGCCGATGCTGAGACTCGGGGTGTGATGACGCAGCACCGTGACGGCACCTGGAGCTTCCATCACGACAGTCTCCGGACATCGTTGCTCGACAGCCTCGACCGCCAGCAGCGTCGAACCTGTGAACGGCGGCTCGTCGACGGTCTGCGCAACGAGCTGGTTGGTCGACCGGAGATGCTCGGCCATCTCGCTGCGATCGCGACCGATCTCGGCGACAACCGTGTCGAGGCTGCCGAACTGCACGTGGCAGCTGGCCAGTACGCGATCGGTCAGCTCGCGCCGGTCACGGCTCGGGAGCATTTCGTCGCAGCGGTCGAGCTCGCCGAACGCACGAACCGAGACGACCTGGTGCTGCAGGCGAACCTCTCCCTTGGCCTCGTCCTTGCGGCGCTCAGTGAGACGGACGCTCCGGAGGTCCTGGCCAAGGTCTATCCACTTGCCGAGGCCCGTGGCGACAGCAACTCGTTCGCCCGAGCCGCGTTGGCAGAGCCCGTGGGCCTGGGCCATATCGGCGTGTCGATGGTGACGAACCATCTGTCGGTCGCCCGGCTCCGCAGCGCAGGCTCCAAGGCGATCGATCCGAGCCTTCGAGCTCGCGTGTTGGCGGCCCTTGCGGTCCAACAGCACAGCTCGCTCACCGAGTACGAGTACTTCTCGCTCATCGACGAGGCGCAAGCGATTGCAACAACGGTCGCCGACCCATCACTCGACGGGCAGATCCTGGCCGCGCGTGTGGGTGCCCGTCGGGCGATCGGGGCCGCTGATGATGCCCGTGCTGATGTCCAGCGTGCGCTGGACCGACTCGAACCCTTCGACCCGAACGCACTGCCGATGGTCGACCTCGCAGTAATGCTCGCGTGCCGGTCAGGGGACCTCGGCGCCGCCGAAGACCTGCTTCGTCGATACGAGAACGAGTTCGCGCCGCTTCCTGTTGTGGCCCGTTGGAGTGTGCTTCGAGCCCGTACCGCGATCGCGTTTGCCCGCGGTTCGGTGGAGATGGCGCGGACGCTCTCGCTCGAAGCGCTGCACGCGACGAGCGGGACCCGACTCGATGTGGTTGCCCTCGAGCACTTTGCATTTCAGATCGCAGCGATGCTCCGCGAGCGCCGCAAGATGCCCGACGCCAGACCCACGATCGAAACCTGGGTCGCCGAACATCCCGCGT
Source organism: Ilumatobacter sp. (assembly GCA_029263275.1). GTDB lineage: Bacteria > Actinomycetota > Acidimicrobiia > Acidimicrobiales > Ilumatobacteraceae > Ilumatobacter_A. The sequence goes on along the minus strand of JAJCXU010000248.1, from coordinate 1,354 downwards.
ACGCCGCATTTCGCGCCAGCCGAGCCTGGCTGTATGCCGACCTGGGCGACCTCGCCGCGGCACGCTCAGACCTCGAGGTATTCTTCGCCCAAGACCTTGTCGAGCTTCGTGGCCGGATCGAGGGGCCGGTCGCCATCTCGATGGCGCTGTGTGCCGCCTTCGTCATCGACGGAGCTGATGTCGAGAACTGGTGTGTGCAGGGCTATGAGCTCCTTCGTCCACTCGCCGATGAGTGGCTGATTGTGGGTCAGGGCTCGTTGATCGAGGGGCCCGTGGTCCGTGTCATGGCGCTGGCGTCATCCGTGCTCGGCGAGACCGAGCGGGCCTTGGAGGAAAACGCGGAGGCCCAGCGACGTGCGCAGGAATCGGGCGCGCTGCTCTTCGTCTGGCACGCATTGCGCGATCGAGGGCTGATGTTGCGCCGTGCGGGGAGGTTCTCCGAGGCGAGCGAGGTCCTGGAAGATGTGATCAGCCGATACCGGTCCGCTGGCCTCTCCCAACAGGCTGATTGGTTGGAAGACGAACGTCGCGCGATGGTTTCGTCGTCGGCGGTCAGCGCGCCCTCAGGTGTCGCCACACCCACGCCCGACGACCAGGAGACAGCGCGGACGTCTGGTGAGTTTCGGCGGGACAATGACGTGTGGCATGTCGCGCTCGGTGACGAGGTGATGATCTGTCGCCACCTCAAGGGCATGGCGATGATCGCGGCGCTGCTCGGCGCACCCGATCGTCCGATCGCAGCAAGCGCGCTGGCCGTCGTCGGGGACGGAGCGACGCTGACCGCTGAACACGCCGCGATCAGAACGGAGAGCGCGCAGACGCTCGTCGACGATGAGGCAGTTGAGGCGTACCGCCGTCGCTCCGATGAGATCGTCGACCAACTCGATCGGGCTGACCGTCGAGGTGACGTCGTCGCCTCGACGCAACTCCAGGCCGAACTGGATGAGATCACTCGGGAACTCGCGTCTGCGCACGGGCTCGGGGGGCGCCGGCGGGCGATGACGAGCGAAGACGAACGATCGCGCGTCCGTGTGAACAAGGCGATTCGTTCCTCGATTCGACGGATCGGTGAGCAGGCACCGAGTGTGGCGCTCCATCTCGAACGTTCGATCGATACAGGTTTGTTCTGCAGCTATCGACCTGATCCATTGCGCCGTGTGGATTGGACGCTTCGATAGCTGATGTTGCGTGACGTCACGTCGTGACGTGGAACGTCACGCCTCGCTTGTTGAGCGCTGTCGACGGTCGGCGGCGGGCAAAGGAGCGCGGTTCTGTGAAGCGATCGACGATGGCAGGGTTCTTGGTCGTGGCGCTGGCACTGTTTGCATCTGCGTGTGGCGGATCGGGCGATGCT
>JAJCXU010000247.1 GCA_029263275.1 Ilumatobacter sp. | reverse complement strand
CCCGTGATCGTCGCGCCCTGCAGCGGTTCGCCGGCCGGACGGATCGCGGTCGTGACCGGTTGTGGGTCGACCTGGTCGGAGGTCGACACGACGCCGACGAGGCCACCGTTGATGTAGGGGTACGTCGCGGTGCCGTGGTAGTGGTATACGCCGTCTGCCCCGAGGTGTCCGTTGTACTCGTCGAGGGGTTCGAGAGGGCTGCCATCGGGTTCGACCGAGCCGTAGATCGCGAAGCCGTCGAGGGCGTACGCGATGGGGTTCGACGATCCGACGATGTCCTGCAGATGCAATGGCGCGACGTGGTAGTGGTAGTCGTCGGCTCGGCCGCAGTGCCCGCCGAACTCATCGAGTTCACCGACGAGGAATGCGTCGTCACCACGGTTGTTCAACGCGTTGAAGATCGGCACGCCGTTGGCCGCGAGCGCAATCGCCCCGCGGAACAATCCGGTGCGAGCCGAGACCGGTTCGGCGGCGAGTTCGGGCGTACGCGGGATCTGCCAGGCGTTGTCTCCGGTGTAGGGCTGAGCAATCGGGAACTGTTGCTGCCAGCTCGTGATGCCCACCATCATCTGATGGGTCGGCATCCCGTTGCTCTCGATCAGCCAGACGTCGCCACTCGTGAACGCCTGCACCGTGTCGGCGAACGCGTCGAAGCCAGGCAGCACATCGCCGCTCGCGACGGTCGTCGCCACCGTTTCCGTCGTCGTGGCAGCAGTCGCGGCGGTGCTCCCGACCGTCGAGCCTGTCTCCCCGGCTGCGGTCCCGGTGGTGGCCTCGGTGACCCCACCGGAGTCGGATCCGTTCGATCCGCATGCCGCGAGCAGCAAGGCACCGAGCCCCACGGCGCCCGAACGCAACAGTGTGCGTCGATCGAACATCGCTACGACATCGCCGTGCGGGTGTGAATGGTCGTGCGGGTGCGGGTGACGGTGCGGGTGAACGTGGTCGTCGACGGGGTGTTGCATACACAAGATCCTGCTGACCGAAGTTGAAGGAATCGACAAGAAACGTCGAAGTCCGACAAAGCTCTCAGTCGAGTGTTGACGCACGGTCGCGGCGCCCGGTGATGAGCCGGGCAACGCGCTGCCCCGTCAAGTACTGCCATCCCCAACTCGACATCGCGCTGACCTTGGACCGGAAGTCGATGAGCGAGATGATGTGCACGGCCCACCACACGAGCCACGCGAAGTAGCCGCCGAACTGGAGCTTCGGGCCGAGGTAGGCAACCGCCTTCGATCGCCCGATCGTGGCCATCGAACCTTTGTCCTTGTAGACGAAGATCGGCCGCTCAGACTTCGAGAGATCGGCGTCGATGCAGCGCGCCACATGCTGACCGCCCTGCGTTGCCGCGGGCGCAACGCCCGGAACCACCTCATCTTGCGAGGTCACCGCTGCCAGGTCGCCGATCACGACCACGTGGTCGTCGGCTTTGACGCTGAGATCTGGCCGCACGGGGACGCGGCCGGCGCGGTCTGCACGATCGGTGACCGATTGCCCCAGCGGTGATGCCGCCACCCCCGCTGCCCACAGCACGGTCGCAGCCGGGATCGTGCCTGCCGCGGTGGTCACTCCATCGGCATCGATGTTGGTGACCGGCGTCGAGGTCTGGACTTCGACACCAAGTTTGACGAGTTGCTGTTCTGCCGACGCCGACAACTTCTCGGTGAACGCACCGAGCACCCGCGGACCCGCCTCGATGAGGACTACCCGACTCGACGTGGTGTCGATCCTTCGGAAGTCGTCGCGCAGCGCCTTCGTCGCGATCTCCTTCACGGCTCCGGCGAGTTCAACTCCCGTCGGGCCTGCGCCGACCACGACAAAGGTCGTCAGCCGCTCGCGTTCGACAGGGTCGGTAGACGACTCGGCACGTTCGAATGCGATGAGAATTCGACGGCGGATGTCGAGCGCATCGTCGATCGACTTCAACCCGGGGGCGAACTCGGCCCACCCGTCGTTGCCGAAGTACGAGTGCGTCGCTCCGGTCGCGATGACGAGGTAGTCGTACCCAATGGAGTCATCGTTGGTCGTGACCTTGCGGCCGTCCAGGTCGACACCGACAACTTCGTCGAGCAACACCTTCACGTTGGCTTGTTTGCGGACGATGTGCCGGATCGGCTGGGCGATGTCGGATGGATTCAACCCGGCGCTGGCCACTTGGTAGAGCAGCGGCTGGAACGTGTGGTGGTTCTCTCGGTCGATCACCGTGATGTCGACGTCGACATCGGCGAGCGCCTTCGTCGCTGCGAGGCCGCCGAACCCACACCCGACGATCACCACGTGCGGCCGGCCCTGCGACGGTTCGGTCATGGGCACATTCTGCCCAACTCACGCCCCAAGTCCGACCGTTTGCGTCCGGTGTGGTGAACTTCGTCGAACAACATCGTCCGCCCGCGCCACATCGCCCCACGCCGAACCACCTCCACACACCGCCCCAGAGCCCCCATGACCAACCTGTATTCGACACTCGCCCACCACTTCGAGACTCGCCTCGATTCAACATTTTTTCGAGTGCCCGATGGTGCGGAACTCACGTATCGCGACGTCGACCATCGTTCGGCATGCATGGCAACGGTCCTGCACGACCTCGGTGTGGCGGTAGGCGACCGTGTTGTGGTGCAGGTCGACAAGTCGACCGACAATGTGGCGCTGTACCTCGCCTGCCTGCGGATCGGTGCCGTATTCCTGCCGTTGAACACGGCATACACACCCGCCGAAGTCGGCTACTTCGTCGACGATGCCTCCCCGACGGTCGTCGTGGCTCGACCAGGAACACTCGACGGCCTGGCGACCGCGGTCACCCACCTCGGGACGGACGGTGACGGGACATTCGCGGCGACGAGCGACAACGCCAAGCCGTTCGACGGCGTCGTCGAACGAGGTCCCAACGACCTCGCGGCAATGCTCTACACGTCTGGCACCACGGGCCGCTCGAAGGGCGCGATGCTCACCCACGCCAACCTCGAATCCAACGC
>JAJCXU010000246.1 GCA_029263275.1 Ilumatobacter sp. | reverse complement strand
CCCTGACGGCCCGGGCCCGAGGATCATCGAGTAGCGCAGGCGCGTGCTCGAACCCGTCGACTCGAGGTCGAAGCGCCAACGAGCGCCGGGGTTGTCCATGTCAGAGGTGCGCCACCCATACGCGACGTTTTCATCCCAGGTGTCGATGAACGACGGCACCTTGAATTCACCGAACACGTCGTTGTGGTTCGTGCCGATGAACGACGATCCGACACCGATGTCGGCATCGGGGTCGACCCACTCGGCGCCCTGGAACTCAGGGGAGTAGGCAGCTGACAAGTTGATGTCGGTGATCACGGGCCAGATTGCGGCCGGTGATGCGTCGATGTCGTCTTCGGCGATGGTGCCCGGCCCGTCGGCCAGCCGCACCGGATTGCTCGGACCTGACTCGAAGGTCCGCTCGAAGCTGTCGAAGTAGGTCACCGATCGAGCGGGATGGCGAGGTGCCGGAGCGAAGTCCGTGCCCTTGGTCCAGGCGACAGGAAACATCGCGATCTCGGTCATGTGGTCCGGAATGCCGAGCAACTCCTTCACGGCGTCTTGTTCAGCGAGCACCGCTGTGACCCACGCGGTGCCGAGGCCGCGGGAGCGCAATGCGACGCAGAAGCTCCACCCGGCCTGGATCACCGAGTCGAACAGGCCGGGCCGGCCGCTGCCGTCGTGGCGGCCGATGATCGTCGGGATCACGATGGCGGGGACCTCGGCGAGATGTTCGGCGAGGTACGCGGCCGATGCCATGTTCTGTTCTTGTGGGTGACCACTGCCGGCCAGCCGCTCGGCTGCGCTCATCATCCACTGGCCAGCGCCGCGCTGGTAGATCTCGGCGAGCCCCTGCTTCATCTTCGGGTCGCGAATCAGCAGCCACCGCCGGCTCGACAAGTTGCCGCCGGTCGGAGCCTGCTCAGCCACATCGATGCAATCGAGGATGATCTGCTCGTCGACCGCGCGCTCCAAGTCGAGGCGGCGTCTCACCGCCCGCGTGGTGCTGAGCGCGTGGTCGACCGATGCAACGTCGATGTTCATGCGCCCAGCTTTGCACTGACGCCCCGGTCAGTCTGTGCCAGGCACAGACTGACCGGCGGGCTGGCTAGGTTCGCGAGTGATGAGAGTCGCAGCTGCACAACTTGCACCCGTGTTCATGAATCGTGAGGCAACGCTGGACAAAGTGCTCGATGCGCTTGGTGAGGCAGCCGCGAACGGTGCCGAGCTCGTCGCATTCCCCGAGACCTTTGTGCCCGGCTATCCGTCGTGGGCCGACTTCAGCGATGCCTCGACCTTCAACGACGCCGATCAGAAAGCTGCATACGCGGTGTATCTCGACAACGCGGTCGACATCGCACGGGGCGACCTCGACACCGTCGTGGCGGTCGCCAGCCAGCTCGGGGTCTTCGTGTATCTCGGTGTCGCCGAACGGTCCGCGTCAGGCGGGTCGATCTACTGCTCGCTCGTCGCGATTGACCCGATCGCGGGAATCGTCAGCGTGCACCGCAAGCTCAAGCCCACCTACGGCGAGCGGATGATGTGGGCCGATGGCGACGGCAACGGCCTGCGCGTGCACGACGTGATCACCGGCGACGACAGCGTGCGTGTGTCGGGTCTCAACTGTTGGGAGAACTGGATGCCGCTCACTCGGGCGGCGATGTGGGCTCAGGGCCCGCAGGTACACGTCGCGACGTGGCCCGGATCGCCTGAGACGTCGGGTGAGATCAGTCGCTTCGTCGCCCGTGAAGGCCGAGTCTTCGTCGTCAGCGTGGGCGCCGTGCTCCGCGAGGCCGACATCGCTGATGACTTTCCCGTGCTCCCGCAGATGCTCGAGTTCGGCAATCGGTGGGCAAGTGGTGGCAGCATCATCGTGGGGCCTGACGGGGTCACGATCGCTGAAGCCGACAAGCACGCCGAGACGATCATCTACGCCGACCTCGACCTCGGCCTGGTTCGTGCCGAACGGCAGAACTTCGATCCAGCCGGCCACTACTCGCGGCCGGACGTGCTCCAACTCTCCGTCGACCGCTCCCGCCGTGGGACAGTGACGTTCACCGACTGACCGTCACCCGCTCAGCGCAGCTTCTTGGCGAGTGTTCCCGAGGATTTGGGAGGTGACATGAAACGATTGTGCACGAATCGGCGTGGCGCGCGGCGCGCGGTACGTTGATCGGGTGAGTGACGTGATCGACCTGCATTGGGTCCGCAGCCAGTTTCCCGCCTTCTCCGAAGCGATCAACGACGGGCAGTCGTTCTTCGAGAACGCGGGCGGCTCGTTCGCCTGCCGACAGACCATCGAGGCGCTGACCACCTACTACACCGAGACGAAGGTCCAGCCGTATTCCCGCTTCGCTTCATCGAAGCGTGCCGGCGAGGAAATGGACCTATCCCGTGCCCGTTGGGCTGAAGCGCTTGGCGTCGCGAGCACCGAGGTGGTCTTCGGGCCGTCGACATCGATGAACACCTTCGTGTTGGCCGATGCGTTTGGACAGATCCTCGGACCCGATGACGAGGTCATCGTCACGAACCAGGATCACGAAGCCAACACGGGCGTTGTTCGACGGATGGCGTCGCGGCTTGGCCTCACGATGCGCGAATGGCGTATGGACCCCGAGACCGGGCTGCTCGACATCGATGAGTTCGAGTCCCTCATCACGCCGCAGACCCGCCTCGTTACCGTGCCGCACGCGTCGAACATCGTCGGTCAGGAAAACGACATCGCGCGCATCACCGAACTCGCTCACGCGGTCGGCGCCCGGGTCATCGTCGACGGTGTGTCGTTCGCTCCGCACACCATCCCGGACGTCGCGGCTCTTGACGCCGACGTCTACCTGTTCAGCTTGTACAAGACCTACTCGGTGCATCAAGGATTGATGGTCGTTCGCAACGGCCTGCTCGACGAGTTGCCGAACCAAGCGCACTTCTTCAATGCGGGCTCACCCGACAAACGGTTGAACCCGGCAGGTGCCGACCATGCCCAGGTCGCAGCATCTGGTGCCGTGCTCGACTACGTCGCAGCGTTTCACCGCGCCCACGGCGGCTCGTCGGGAGATTCGTTGCGCACCGCGTGCGCGAATGCGTCGACACGGTGGCGCGCGCACGAAGACGCCCTCTCGAAGCAACTGCTCACGATGCTGTCGAGCTATCACGCGGTCCGAATGGTCGGCCCAACCTCGCTCGACCCCACCACTGGTCACCGCTGCCCGACCATCGCCTTTGCCCCGCTCACCCATGAGCCAAGCGTCGTCGCGCGGAAGCTCGTCGAACGCGGTGTGCAAACAAGTTCGGGTCACTACTACGCAGTGCGGGTCTTGAATGGTCTCGGCATCGATCCCGACCGCGGTGTCGTGCGCCTGTCGTTCGTCCACTACACGTCGCAGAGCGACATCGACCGGGCCCTCACCGCTCTCGCCGAGGTACTTGGCTGACATGGTGATGCTGCCGTGACCGAGTCGGTCGTTCCGCCTCCCGGCCCGCTGCTCGCCAGCGGTCGTGCCGCTGACGTGTACGACCTGGGTGATGGCCGCGTGCTGCGTCGCTACCGCCAACGGGAGCAGAACATCGAGTACGAGACTCGCGTGATGCGGTTCGTCGCTGAGCAAGGCGTCAGAGTGCCCGCGGTCTTCGACCTCGAGGCGGGGCATCTTCCCGATCGGGACATCTTGATGGAGCGAATCGACGGCGTCACGATGCTCGACGACTTCGAGTCTCGTCCCTGGAAGCTGTTCTCCCATCTGCGCTTGCTGGCCCGTATCCAGCGCGAGATCAATGCGCTGGTCGCACCGGACTGGATGGTCACACCGACGACCGCCGCGCCGAGCAAACGGCGCGACGACAGCGTGCTGCATCTCGATCTCCATCCGATGAACGTGATGCTCACCAGCGACGGCCCGGTGGTGATCGACTGGACCAACGCAGCCGGTGGCCCCGCCGGGTTCGATGCGGCGTTGACCTATGTCGAGATGGCCACGTTCGAACCGGAAGGGTTGGTGCAGCAGATGGGCGTCCGAATCGGCGTCGAGGTCTTCAAACGTGCCCGTGGCGCCGGTGAAATCGACGCCTTCGCCGTGGCTGCCTGCGACCATCGCCTCGGCGATCCCGGCACCACTCCAGGCGAACGCGCTGCAGTCGCGGCGCTCCGCGTCAAGGCACTGGCTCGCCAGGGCAAAGAATGAACGGACCCGCCCCCAGCGACACGATGGTGCCGTGCGAGGGTGGGCCCGGTCGACCGGTCGGCTGGATGCGCGTCCCGACGCCGCTCCCGCTCGAGATCGACCGCGGTGACGGTGGGATCTACCTCCTCGACGATCGTCACGCCGGCCCGGTCTACGTGTACGTCGACGCGAGCTGACGTCACGACCCGAATCGGTTGAACCCGCCTTCGGAGTTGATGACTTGACCGCGGATCCACGCACCTTCGTCGCTGACGAGGAATCCGACAAGATTGGCCACGTCGTTGGGTCCACCCCACTGGCCGTCGGGAAACATGCCAGCAACCTGGCCGTGAAGGTCGCCGCGATCCGCTGTCGCCCAGCCGGTGTCGACGGGACCGGGATTGATGCAGTTCGCCACAATCCGATTCGCTGACAGCGCACGGTCGATCGAGGCGGTCATCTGGTGGAGCGCACCCTTGCTCACGGCGTAGGCGATCTCGCCGTCCATTGGTGCGAGGTGCTGCCCGCTGGTGAACCACAGCATTCGGCCGATTGCACGGTCGTCGGCCGGCGGTGGCTGATGGACTGCGGCGAAGCGTTGTGCGAGCAACACGATGCTGCGCACGTTCGCGGCCCAGCACCGATCGAGTTCGTCAGCGGTCACCTCGGCCAAGTCATCGTGCGAACTACGCGCATGCACCGCGGCAACGATGTCGAGTCGACCGTGCTGCTCGACCACTTCATCGATCAACGCACCGGGCGTCGTCGCATCTTCGAGGTCGTGATGATGCACCTCGAACGGCAGCTCGCCGAGTGGTTGCACACCCCACGGCATCTCGGCGTCGTGCGGAGTGAATCCCGTTGCAACGACCGTGGCGCCCATCGTGTGGAGGCGGCCCGCAACCGCGGCACCGATGCCGAGAGGACGTGACACCCCGGTCACGAGTGCGACGCGTCCGGCAAGAGGTTCCATGGCGGTGACCATACGACGCGGGCCGGCCTGACGGTGCCGAGAAATGCCAGCGCCCGCCCACTCGGCAGCACGTCGTCGCCGTTGGTTGCAGCGCTCGTTGCGGCGAACGATCCGGAAAACAGTGCCCGGCGCGCTTGTCTCGGTGGGTCGCGTCTGCTTGCCTGGTGTCCATGGCGAGCGATGTGAAACACGGCAAGGGTTACACGGCGCCGAAAGGCCGACCAACCGTGCACCACACCGGCGGCGAGAGGACCAGCCGGATTTCGGGCACGATGGAGTGGATCATTGCCGGGATCGTCTTCCTCGCGATCCTCGGGGCGATCTTCTACTTCGGGCGCGACGTCAACTCCGGCGGCGGTGGCGGCCACAACGGTCTGCCCGCCGATGCACCGGTCGTGCAGTTGTTCGAATCTGGCGCGGTCTGACCTTCGACGGCCACGCCTGCCTGCGGGCGCGTCGTGACGGCATAACCTGACGGTGTGACTGAAGCAGCTGCTGTTGTCGGCGTGGTGATGGGCTCATCGAGCGACTGGCCGACCATGTCGAAGGCCGTCGAGATCCTGACGCGATTCGGGGTGCCACACCGGGCTGAAGTCGTCAGTGCTCACCGGATGCCCGACGAGATGTTCGCCTACGCCGAATCGGCCATCGACCGCGGCCTGCAGGCGATCATCGCTGGCGCCGGCGGCGCGGCACATCTGCCGGGCATGCTCGCCGCGAAAACCACGGTCCCCGTGCTCGGTGTGCCGGTTGCATCTCGACACCTGTCCGGCCAGGACTCGCTCTATTCGATCGTGCAGATGCCGGCCGGCATTCCCACCGCGACCTTCGCCATCGGCGAGGCGGGTGCCACCAACGCGGCGCTGTTCGCCGTCGCACTGCTCGCCAATCACGATCCGGCACTCCGTACGGCACTCGATGAGTACCGAGCTGAGCGTCGGCAAGTCGCTGCCGATTCGACGCTCCCCCCGAGCTGATGACGCCAATTCTTCCTCCGGCAACGATCGGGATGCTCGGTGGAGGCCAACTCGGCCGCTACGCCCTGATCGCCGCGAAGCTCATCGGCTACCGAACCGTTGTGCTCGACCCCGATCCCGGTGCGCCGGCTGGAGCGGTGGCCGACGAACACCTCGTTGCCGCCTACGACGACCCCGCAGCCCTCGAGCGATTGATCGACGTGTGCGACGTGGTCACCACGGAGTTCGAGAATCCGCCAGCCGAAGCGCTCGACGTGCTCGCGGCTTCGATTCGTGTTGCTCCGCCGGCTTCGGCCGTGCGCATCGCTCAAGATCGCGTGGCCGAGAAACGATTCCTCACCGACCACGGGTTCCCGGTTGGGCGACACGCTGTGCTCGATGCCGACGCAGGTGGCCTCGGTCAGATTCCCGGCGACTTGGCCGACGGTGGAGTGGTCGTGAAGACCGCTCGTCTCGGCTACGACGGCAAGGGGCAGCGTCGCGTCACCGGTCTCAGCGAGCTCGCCGCAGCGTGGGACGAACTCGGGCAGGTGCCGTGTGTGGTCGAAGCGATGCTCGACCTGCAGACCGAAGTCAGCGTCATCGTCGGCCGATCGCTGGACGGCAGTGCGCGGACCTGGCCGGTGGCAGAGAACACCCATGCCGACGGCATCCTCGACGTGTCGGTCGTGCCGGCCGCCATCGATCCCGATCTCGCCGAGCAAGCCGTTGCACTCGCGTGCGACATCGCCGAGCAGCTCGACTACGTCGGCGTCCTCGCCGTCGAGATGTTCATCGTCGGTGCGGGTGCTGAGACGTCACTGCTCGTCAACGAGATGGCGCCGCGGCCGCACAACAGTGGCCACTGGACACTCGATGCCAGCGTCACCAGCCAGTACGAACAGCAGATCCGAGCAATCTGCGGTGTTGGTCTCGGCGACACGTCGATGACCTGCGACGGCGTGGCGATGGTCAACCTGCTCGGCGATCTCTGGCCCGACGGTGCGGACCCTGACTGGTCGGTCGCGCTCGCCGATCCGCTCGCGAAACTGCACTTGTACGGCAAGACCGAGGCGCGGCCCGGTCGCAAGATGGGCCACCTCACGGTCCTCGGCGACGCCGCCCGCGCCATCGAACTTCGCTCCACCTTCTGAATTCCGAACGCGTGTGGATCTTGCGCACACTGTGCGCAACGTCCACACGCCTTCGCTGGCTCAGTCGGTGGTGGGACGCGATCGGCGACCGGTGCGCTGGCGGCCCTTGGGCACCTGACGCACTGCGGCGACTTCGAACTCGACCTCGGGGACCGGAATCTCACCGTCGAGCACCCGGCGCATCATCGCGAGATGTTTCGGTGAACTGCCGCAGCACGCCCCGATGATCTGAATCCCGGATTCGCGTTGACGAACGGCATGCGCGGCCATCACCTCGGGCTCACCGCTGTAGTGCAGCTCAGTGCCGCGCCACTCGGGCATGCCGGCGTTGGCTTTGCTGATCAGCAGCACATCGGGGTTGGCCGCCCGCATCTGGTGGAGCGCCGCTTCGGTATCGGCGAGGTTGTTGCCACAGTTGGCGCCGATGGCGTCGACGCCGAGTTCAGCGAGACGGTTCACTGCATCTTCGCCGGAGACACCCATCATCGTGCGTCCGGCCGTATCGAAGCTGAGCGTGGCACACACGGGAAGATCGCTCACCGAACGGGCGCCCTCGACGGCCGCCGCAATTTCGTCGAGGTGGCTCATCGTCTCGATCCAGAGGACGTCTGCGCCGCCCTCGTCGAGTCCCGTTGCCTGCTCGCGGAAGGCGTCGGCACAGGTCGCTGGTGTCATCGAGCCCATCGGTACGAGCAGCTCGCCGGTCGGACCCATCGATCCTGCGACTAGGACCCGGCGGCCTGTCTCGGCCAGATGTGCGTCGGCGGCCGCGCGGGCGACCTGCGCGGCGGCGCGGTTGAGTTCGACGCACCGGTCGTCGAGCTTGTGCAGCTTGAGCCGGAACCCGGTTCCACCGAACGAGTTCGTGAGCACGATGTCGGAGCCGGCGTTGATGTAGTCGGTATGCACGGCCGTGACGCGGTCAGGGTGATCGACGTTCCACATCTCTGGCGGGTCGCCCGACCCGAGCCCGCGAGTGAACAGCTCGGTGCCCATGGCGCCGTCGATCAGCAGTGTTCCTCGTTCGGCGAGCAGATCGTCCAGCACGGTCATCGTGACAGTCTGCCGTGAACCCCGCCGCAACCCGATGCACCTTTGCACCGAGTCACAGCGGGCACCTCACGTTGGGGTCGGGTGCAAACGTGAATTGGCCCGCCTCACGTTGGGGTCGGGTGCAAACGTGAATCAGGTGGTGGCGGCGGGTTCGCGGTCGAATCGTTCGAGTGTGCCGTCGGCGTGGTGGGCGAAGCGGCCCTCGTCGGATCCGTGTGTCGGGTCGTCGGACGGCCACGGCCAGCCACCGAACTCGGTGCGCTTGTAGTCCTCGAATGCCTGGCGGATCTCCGCGTCGCTGTTCATGACGAACGGGCCGTAGCGAGCGACAGGCTCACCGATCGGTCGGCCCTGCAGCAGCATCACTTCGACGCCCTCGGGCCCGGCGACCAATTCGATCGCCCGCGTGGGGTCGTCGAGCAATGCGCCGGTGCCGGCTTCGACGTGTTCACCGTCGACGGTCAGCGATGACCCGGAGAATGCGTAGAGCACGCGCTCGGTGTCGGCCCGAGCCGCGGCGGGCAGGGTCCAGCTGGCGCCCGCATCGAAGCGCAGGTGCCAGATTGCCAAGTCGGCTTCGGCGCGCGATGCCCACGAGTTCGGGGGTGGGCTCTGGGCGGTCACGGTGGTGTCGCCGTCGGCGAGCGTGCCAGCGATGACGGTGATGTCGACGAGCTCGCCGTTCGGTCCCGCGTCGACGACGGTCGGGGTGTCGTGGCTCCACAACATCGTGAAGTACGGATCGACCATCTTGTCCTCGGCGGGCAGGTTCAACCAGATCTGGAACAGCTCGAGTGGGTTGGGCTCGTCACGCTTGAGCATCGGGAACATCTCACAGTGCACGATGCCCTTGCCAGCGGTCATCCACTGCGTGTCGCCGCGGCCGAACCGGGCCGTGGCGCCCATCGAATCACTGTGGTCGCAGAAGCCGGTCCGGACGTAGGTGATCGTCTCGAACCCTCGGTGGGGGTGTTGTGGGAAGCCGGGCACGTTCTTGCCGTGGTACATGTTCCAGCCGTCGATGCCGTCGAAGTCCTGCCCGATGGTGCGGCTGTTCAAGGAGGCATCAGGCTCAAGGTCCGCGGTGCCGTTCGGGTAGTCGTCGACATGGTGTGCGACGAAGAGGAACGGGTCGATGGTCGGCCATTGGGTCGTGAGGGGGAACGTCTGACGGATTGCGCTCATGAGAACAGTGTACCGGATTTAGTT
>JAJCXU010000245.1 GCA_029263275.1 Ilumatobacter sp. | reverse complement strand
TCGAGCGTGTTGTCCATGTGCGTGTCGAGCGTGGTCACACCGTTCACATGGTTGTACGTGCCAGTCAGGATCGAAGCGCGACTCGGCGTGCAGATCGAGTTCGTGCAGAAGCACGCGTCGAGCCGCATCCCGCCCGCAGCGATGCGGTCGAGATTCGGTGTCTCGTTGATGACCGACCCATACGCAGAGATCGCATGCGCCGCGTGGTCGTCGCTCATGATGAAGAGCAGGTTCGGTTGGTTCATGAGATGCAGAGTTACGAAAGGGGCCTGACCCCATGCGTAACTATCAGGCGGTGTGGGATGCGCCGTCGGTCGGGGCGGTGAAGTTGCAGGCGAGATCGATGAGCAGTCGGGTGCCGAACCCGCTCGCTCCCTTCGCCTGGAGCCCGCCGTCGCCGGCGTTCTCCATCGGGCCGGCGATGTCGAGGTGGGCGTACGGCACGTCGCCGGTGAATTCGCTGAGGAAGATCCCCGCCGTGATCGTGCCGCCATACGGCCCGCCGATGTTACGCATGTCGGCGACGACCGAGTCGAGCAGTTTGCGGTAGCGCTTCGTTTCCATCGGGAGCTGCCAAACCGGCTCGTCGACATCGGCCGAGCTCGTCTTGACTTGCTCGACGAAGTCCTGGTTGGTGCCGAGCAGACAGGCGATCTCGGTACCGAGGGCACCGAGCGCCGAGCCGGTGAGCGTGGCGATGTCGACGATGCCGTCGGGCTCGTCTTCGACCGCGAGCGACAGACCATCGGCGAGTACGAGGCGACCTTCGGCATCGGTGTTGTGGATCTCGACGGTCTTGCCGTTGCGCATCGTGAGCACGTCACCCAGCTTGAGCGCGCTGCCCGACGGCATGTTGTCGGTGCACATCAACCAGGCAGTGACCTTGGCCTTGCACTTCAGCGCCTTGAGCGCCGACATCGCCGAGAGCACGGAAGCCGCACCGGACATGTCCATCTTCATTGCGACGTGGCTCGGATTGCTGGGCTTGAGGCTGATGCCACCTGAGTCGTACATGACGCCCTTGCCAACCATCGCGAGGTGGGCCACTTTGGCGTTCTTGGCGGTGCGGGGCGAGTAGGTCAGCTTGATCATGCGCGGCGGCTCGGTGGAGCCCCGGTTGACGCCGATCATGCCGCCACAACCCATTTGGGTGAGCTGATCCTTGTTGAACACTTCGACCTCGAGCCCGGTGGCTGCGCCGATCTCGACGGCCTTGACCGCGATGTCCTTCGCGTTGAGGTACGTGGGAGGCGTGTTCGCAAGCTCGCGGGACAGCGCTGCCGCACCAGCGACGATGGCACCGCGATCAGCGCCCTGCTGGACACCCTTGGTGCGCTTGTCACCAGCAATCAGGGTGAGGTCGGTCAGCTTCGACGCGCCGCTCTCGTCGTTCTTCAACCCGACGTATCGGTACGAGCCGAGCAGCGCCCCTTCGGCACCGGCGTGCCCGGCGGCCTTCGCATCGAGGTGACCGAGGTCGGCGAGGTTGATCGCGAGGTGTGCGTGCTTGCTCGTGGCTCGGGCGAAGTTGGCCGCGGCGGTGCGCACCGCGGCGAGGTCGATCGAGTCGGGATCGCCCACACCAATCGCATACACCACGCCGTCCCCGTTCGGCACGGCGAGCAGTTGGCCGACTTTGCCGTCGAAGTTGTTGGCGTCGAGGCCCGACCGGTTGACCCCGAGTTGGCGCGCGACCGCCCCCTTCGTGGCCACGGCGTACGCCACAGCGGTGGCACCCTTCGGCGCCGACTTGGCCACGGCGATGTTGACATTGGCAACGGACTGACTTGCATCGAACATCTCAACAGTCTGCCTCAGCCACTCGGAAACATTCCCGACCAGAGCACGTGAGCTCATGTTCACGCGTTTTGTGCAAGCGGTTGCACCGTCCGTGTTACCGTCACGCTCGAAGGTGAGAGTGGCCAAGGTCACAACCATCTTCACCACATGCAACCAAACCGGTATGCAACCAACCGGTCGGCAATGGAGCCGACCAACTCCAGGAGGAGACATATGATCCGTAGGGGGAATGCGCTCAAGCGCACCGCAGGTGTCGTCATGGCACTCGGACTCGTCGCAACTGCTTGCTCATCGAGCAGCGATGGCGACGCCGGCTCAGACACGGGCGACAGCGTCGCCAGTGACGAGCCTGCAGACGAGCCCACCGATGAACCAGCCGACGAGCCTGCTGACGACAGCGATGTCGTCGAATCAACCCAGTCATCAGGCGGCCGCCTCGCAGCCGTTCAAGAGGCCGGCGTGCTCGAGTGTGGCGGCAACGACACACTCCCAGGCTTCGGCATCATCGACGCCGACGGCGAGTTCAGCGGCTTCGACATCGACTTCTGCAAGGTCATCGCAGCAGCCATCCTTGGCGACTCCGAGGCCATCAACGTGACACCACTCGTCGCAGCTCAGCGTTTCCCGACGCTGCAGTCCGGCGAAATCGACGTGCTCATCCGCAACACGACCTGGACGGCGTCTCGTGACGGTGCCGAGCAGGCCAACTTCTTGCAGACGACGTTCTTCGACGGCCAGGGCTTCATGGTCCGTGCCGACAGTGGCATCGCCAGCATCGCCGATGCGTCGAACACGACGATTTGTGTGCTCACCGGCACCACGACGTTGCTCAACATGAACGCCGTCCTCGGCGACATGGGCATCCCGTTCACCGCCCTCGAGTTCGAATCCAACGACGAACTGCAGCCGGCCTTCGTGGCCGAGCAGTGCGAGGTTTGGACTTCGGATGCGTCGCAGCTGGCAGCATTCGCCGCCAACCTCGACGTCGAGACGGCCATCCTCCCGGACATCATCTCCAAGGAGCCGCTCGGCCCCGTGGTCGCAGATGGTGACACCGAGTGGGCGCAGGCAGTGAACTGGGCCGTCATGGCGACGATCCAGGCCGAAGAGTTCGGCATCACGTCGGACAACATCGGCAGCTTTGCTGACAGCGAAGACTCCGGCATTCGCCGCTTCCTCGGTCTCCCGATCGACGACGGCGACGGCAACGAAGTCATTGCTGAAGTTGGCCTCGGTCTCCCGACCGACTTCGCCAGCAACATCATCAGCCAGGTCGGCAACTACGGCGAGATCTTCGAGCGCAACCTTGCGCCGTTGAGCCTCAGCCGTGGCCCGAACGCTCTGTGGACCGACGGTGGGCTCATGTACGTCCCGCCGTTCCGCTGATCGGAACCTGGTAACACCTTGAATTGATTGTCGGGGTTGCCGTCCAGTCCAGTCTCTGGATCGGGCGGCAACCCCGGCGCCATTCGCTCTCATGTTCGAACGCATCCTTCGCCTCGCCATCATCCTCGGCATCCTCGCCGGTCTCTACATCGCCTATTGGGCCGTGCGCCGGTCATCGCGTGCCGACCAAGACGCACCGCCTCCCTGGCGCGACAGCCGCGTGCTGGTCATCGCCGCACAGGTCGCCGCCGTGGGCCTCATGTGGTCCGCCGCTGACTACCTCTGGGCCAACTTCCGAGCCAGAACCAAGGCAATCGGCCTCGATCTCAACTTCGACTTCCTCGATCAGCCGAGTGGCATCTCCATCGCCGACAGTCCGCTCAACCCGAACGCCGCCATTCGCGAGGCGCTCTCCACCGGTATCAAGAACACCTTCTTGATCATCATCATCGGCATCCCACTCGCCGTCATCTTCGGCACGCTGCTCGGCATCGCACGCCTGTCGACGAACTGGCTGCTGTCGAAGATGGCCACCGTCTACGTCGAGTTCTTCCGCAACATCCCTGTGCTCCTCGTCATCGTCCTCACCTGGTCGATCTTCCTGAACGCGTTCCCGCCGGTGCGCGAATCCTGGCTCCCCTTCGGAGGACGGTTCATCTTCAACAATCTTCGATTCGGCTTCCCGTCGATCCAAGGCGGCGACGGCTTCGGTGCATTCCAGATCCTGTCGATCATTGCGCTGCTCGCCGCGGCCGGCGTGTGGATCTGGCGCAGCCGCCTGTTCGATCGCACCGGCGCCCCGCATCACCGGGTGCTGTACAGCGCAGGCACATTCCTTGCCATTTCGTTGATCGCGTACGTTGCGCTCAGCCGGCCGTTCGAGGTGACCACACCAGAGATCATCGACCGCGTCTATGTCGGTGGCATCACGATGATCATGCCCTACGCGGCGGTGATGGTGGGCCTCGTTCTCTACACCGCCTCACACATTGCTGAGATCGTCCGCGGCAGTATTCTCTCCGTCGCCAAGGGCCAGGTCGAGGCCGGCAACGCGCTGGCCCTCAACGGCTTCCAGCGGTACCGCTTCGTGGTCCTGCCACAAGCCTTCCGCGTGGCGTTCCCACCGCTGATCAATCAGTTCCTCAACTTCACGAAGAACTCCTCGTTGGCGTTCGCTGTCGGCTTCGCCGAGATCACTGGCGTCATCCAGAACCTGTTCGGCCAGTCCAGGCCGGCACCGCAGTTGTTGTTCATCTTGATGATCACCTACCTCGTCTTCTCGCTGGTGCTCTCTGCCATCGGCAACCTCATCAACAAGCGACTTCAGATCGTGGGGCGCTGAGCCATGACCGACACAGCTGAATCACTCGAGGCCACGAAGGCCCTCGCTCCTCTTCACTCGGACACCACGCCGATGAAGTGGGTCAAAGACAACCTGTTCAACAACGTCATGAACTCGGTCATCACGATCGCGTTGGGTGTCATCGTCATCGTGCTCGGCGTCCGCGGTTTCCAATGGATCGCCGGCGAAGAGTGGACGATCATTCGAGTCAACCTCCGCAACTTCATGGTCGGCCAGTTCCCGAGTGACGAACTCTGGCGATTGTGGGCCTCTGCCTACGTCATGATCGCGGCGTTCGGCATCGGCACCTCCGCCATGGCCCACAACAGTCACGACGACGCCACCGAACAAGGAACCGAGTCACAACGGTCCTCGTGGCTCAACCTGCTCGGTCGCTTCTGGCCGGTGCTGGCGTTCATTGCCTTGGTCGTGTCCTTCGCCCGAACCTGGCTTCCGGTGCTCGGCGTCATCGCCGCCCTCGGTGCCATCGTGGCTGCTCGATTCATCGGTTGGGCACTGCCGGCGTCGATCCGTTCGCGAGCAATCGCGCTGATGGCGATCGGGACACTCGTCTCGATGGCGATCCTCGCCGGAACCAGCGGCTTGATCGCCCTGAGCGCTGGCGTGATTGCGTTGTTCGTGTCGGCGAGCGAACTCTCGGGGAAATTCGAGGGCAACGACGCCACGTCGAGGGCGATCCGCATCGGCGGTCCGATTGTCATCGGCGCTGTCGTTTGGCTGGCGGTCAATGCCATCGG
>JAJCXU010000244.1 GCA_029263275.1 Ilumatobacter sp. | reverse complement strand
CGTCATCGATCCGCTCGACGACACACTCATCCAGCCGTCGTCGATCGACGTCCGAATCTCCAATCTCTTCCGCGTCTTCCGCAACCACACGCGCGGTGTCATCGACGTCAAGCAGGACCTGACCGATCTCACGGAACTGATCGAGATGCCAGCAAGTCTCGACGGCAACGACACCGAGGCGTTCATGCTCCACCCGGGCGAATTCGTTCTCGGTTCAACGCTCGAACGAGTGGGCGTCCCCGACGATCTGGTCGGCCGTGTCGAGGGCAAGTCGAGCCTCGGCCGCCTTGGGCTGATGATTCACTCGACGGCCGGTTTCATCGACGCGGGATTCGACGGTCACATCACGCTCGAACTCGCCAACGTCGCCAGCTTGCCCATCACGTTGTACCCAGGCATGAAGATCGGCCAGATCAGCTTCATGGAGATGACGTCGCCCGCGGACAAGCCGTATGGCCAAGGCGCCACCGGTTCGAAGTATCAGGGCCAGCGCGGGCCGACGCCCAGCCGCTATTTCGAGAACTTCAGCTGAACACTCACCGCTGAACGAGCCGGCGCTCCAACATCTGCGTCGCCTCCTCAGTCGGCCCACCGAAGTCTTCGAGCGCCGCGTGACAGGTCGCGAGTGAGCGCCGTGCCGCGGCCACGTCGCCGTGTTCGAGATGAGCTGCGATCAGTGCCCGATGCGCAGGTTCAGACCAGGGCTCGACGCTCAAGACTGGCGTGATCACGTCAATGGCCGCGGACGGTCGGCCAGTTGCTACGAGCAGCTCTGAGCAACGCACGGCCGAGGCGACATACCGCGAGCGCAGCCGATCACGGGCGAACACCGCCCAGTCGTCGTAGCTGTCGGCGAGGAGATCACCCCGATACAGCTCGACGGCTGACTGCAGTGGCTCGACCGACAGCGATGGGGTGCCCGCGTCGGCAAGCGCCGTTGCTTCGTCGATCCATCGTTCGAAGTCGACGACATCGATGGTCAGTTGCTCACCCTGGACGAGGCGGAGGCGCTGGCCTGCCGAACGGACGAAGTACGGAGCGTCGCCGGCCTTGCGAGCCGGCTCGAGTACCGAGTTGAGCACGTTGAGCGTCGACCGGAGGTTGCGCCGCGCCGCCGAGGCATCAGCGTCTGGCCACAGCGCCGCCATCACGTTCTCGCGTGTCGTGTCACGGTGCAACACCAGGAAGGTGAGGAGGGCTCTGACCCGCTCGCGTCGCCAGTCGGCCGACTCGACGAACTCGCCATCGATGGCGAGGTCTGTGCCACCGAACAACCGGAGTTCAACGACACAGTCGGGGGCCAACGGCATCGACTCCAAGATGGCCTTTGCGCCCTTCGCAACGCTGCGATTCGGATGTTCGGTCGCTGCTCGGAACGCATCGCGCCCGAACTCACCGATCAGATCGAGCAGTTCGGATACGTGGTGCGCGGCATCCGGATGTTTGTGCTCCCACGCGGCGGACAGCAATTCGGTTGCCGGTCGAGTGCTCAGTGCAGGGAGCAGTTCTCCGGTCCGCTCCGGGAACTCGATCCGTTGTGCTGCGGCGCGATCGTCGTTCTCCACCGCAGCCACCCAGGCCTGGTTCAGCCGAATGTCGCGTTGATACAGCGGCCCCAACTCGGGCTGGTCATCGAAGTAGTCGCGATGCTCGGGCAGCAGCGGGTAGAGCAGCGCCATCGACCGCGCGTAGACCCCGGCGGCCCGCCCCTCCAGAGGGAACCGTTCGATCACCCGCAGCGCCGCGGCGCGGGCGTCCTCGTGGCGGTACTGCAGGAGCGCCACGGCTGCTTGGGCGAGCCACAAGCTCTCTGGTTGCGTCGATTGTCCCGCTTCTTCGGGCTGTGCTTCGATCGTGGTGAGCAACCGTTCGGCCGTCGCCGTGTCGCCGATTGCCGCCGCCACGCAGGTGAACCAGATGCCGGCCACGTAGTTGTCGCGGCTCCCGCGGGTCAGCTCGGGCGGCGCCTCGAGGAAGACGCTGAGCTCGCCCATCTGCCAACTCGCCGCCAGCGCGATGGCTCTCACGCCAGGAAGGTCGAGGTCGAGCGCGAGCCCTTCGACCGCGGTCGGAAAGGCGTCGTAGCCCAACTTGTTGAGGGCATTCGCCCGCATCATCAACACCACACCGCGAACCTCGCGGCCCAGGCGCAGCGTCAACATCTGCTCGGTCAAGGTGCTGACGGCGGGGAAGTCCTCGGCGAAGGTTGCGAGGAGGACCGCTGCAAGATGCTGATACTGCGCGGCTGCGCCCACGCCGGTCTTGGCGAGTTGGTCGAGCCGGCCGAACACCTCGATCATTGCGTCGGCATCTCGCCGAATCGTGCGTGCGAACGCAAGTGCCCCCAGCGCTGCCACCGCGCCAGCCCCGTCGTTCGCCTCGACGAAGCCGTCGGCGGCACTGCTCAGCAGCTCGTCGCACGCCGTGCCGAGCGGGCTGTCGAGCCGCTCGATGAAACCGGCCAACAGTAGGCCGAGTGGCGTCTCGGCGAGCAGCGGATCGAGTCGGCTGGCCCACTCGCGAAGTTCCGGCACCGTCGGCGACGTGTCGCTGACCAGGCGGCCCCGAACGGCCTCGGCAAAGGCCTCGTTCAATACCGTGCTCCCGCGGTCGTGGACGCGCAGACACAGGGCCAGCGCCTCCTCGAAGCGTTTGGCGTCGAGCAGAAATCGCGCGGCAGCGACCTGTGGTTCAGCAGTGACATCCGGGTCGGCGAGGAGTTCATGCCAGAGGTCGTGTGCGCGATAGCGGTCGCCGCGGCGATGAATCAGAGGGATCGACGCAAGCGTCGGAAGATCGTTGATGCCGGTGATCACTCCGAGTAGTTCAGCATCGGCCTCTTCAATCGCGACCAGGGCGTTCAGCAACTCCTGCTGGTCAGCACTGAGCAGATCCAGTACCTCTTCCCAGACGAATCGGTCGGGCTGGCCGTGCTGCAGCGCGAGCATGACCAGCGCTGGCCATCCGCCGAGATCCGGCATGCTCGCGTCGACGTCAAACGTCATTCCTTCCTGCTCGGCAAGCTCCGCGATCTGCGCCTCGTTGAGCGACAGGTCGGCCTCGCGGACCGCCGCCGACTGGCCGGTCAACTCGAGCCGTGTGAGGTGAATGGGCGGGTCGAGCCGACCACTGAGGAGGACATGAGTGTTGGCCGGCAGCCGCGACACGAACTCACCGAGCAATGCCGCGCCGGACGATTCGGCTGGCAGGAGATGCACATCATCGAGCGTGATGCACACCTCAAGAGGCGCATGTCCCGCACATGCCTCGATGATCTTGTCGAGCAGTTTGTCGGTCTGATCAGCTGCGCCGACGTCGAGTGAGGTCGCCAGTCCAGTCGCGAGATGGTGCGCATGCTCGTCGTCGGGCTCACAGGCCAGCCAATGGTCGACACCAAGTGGTGCCAAGCGGTTTTCTTCGAATGCCTGCACCAGGGCGGTGGTCTTGCCGAATCCGGCTCCGGCGATCATCGTGGTGACCTGCCGCTCGAATCGGCCGCTCAGTGTGCGTTGCACGCCGGTACGCAGCACGCGCCGAGCGTGGAGCTCGGGTGCTTCATGACGAAAGAGGCGAGCCATCGACGCCTCCCTCCGCGGTTGCCGACCCGGTTCGTCAGACAGTAGTGGGACCAGAACCCACTGCGACAGATGTGCCATGCAAGCACGCTCGCGCCGAGGCGTCATCGAAACGTCAATGACCAGTCGGCGGTCAGTCTGTGCCAGGCACAGAGTGACCGGTCAGTCGGTGTAGGGGCGAGCCTTCACTGGCTTGCCACGCATCGTGGCTCGGTCCATTGCGTTGATCACGCGATCGAGATCGTCTTTTGGCACGCCGACGACGGAATGCTGCTCGGAGATGCGGATCGGGCCGATCTGCCGACCGGTGAGGCCCGACTCGTTGGCAATCGCACCGACGAGGTCGCCGGGGCGGACCCCGGCCTTGCGGCCGAGGCTGATGAACACGAACGCGGTGTCGGAGTTGTCGAAGTCGCGCTTCTTGCCACTGCGATCATCACGATCGAACTTCTTCTTGCCCTTCCCCTTGTCGCCCCACTCGCGGTCGTCGCGATGGCGAGCCTTGCCGCCGGACCGCTTGTCCTTGAAGTCCTTGCTGCGGTCGTTGCGCAGCGACGCGTCAGGAATCTCACGCTCGTCCATGACGGCACCACGTGCCTCGTGAATGAGCTTGATCGCGGCGAGCGCGATGTTGCGATCGCTGTCTTCGCCGGCCAGTGCGTGCAGGACCTTGTTGAAGTCTTCGAGGTCGACTGCCGTCAATGCCTCGCGGATCTGGGTGACGGTGAGTTCGACCTGGCGTGCCCTGAGGTCCGCCACGCTCGGCACCTTCGCGACCTCGATGGTCATCTTCATCAGCCGCTCGATGTTGCCGAGCTGGCGGCGATCTCGAGGGTCGGCCAGCGTGATGGCGGTGCCCTCGCGGCCTGCACGGCCCACGCGGCCGATGCGGTGGACGTAGCTCTCAGCAGCTGCCGGCACGTCGTAGTTCACGACGTGGGTGAGCGTGTCGACATCGAGACCGCGTGCGGCAACGTCGGTGGCGACGAGCAGTTCGGCGGTGCCCTCACGCAGACGCGCCATGACCCGATCGCGCTGGGTTTGATCCATGCCGCCGTGGAGCGCCTCGGCGCGGTAGCCGCGCAAGCCCATGGTGGCGGTGAGCTGATCGACGTCCATGCGGGTTCGGCAGAACACGATGGCCGCGTCAGGAGACTCGATGTCGAGGATGCGACCAAGCGCGTACGGCCGGTCGTTGCGCTTGACGAAGTACACCCGCTGGCGGATGAGCTTCTGGCTCTCCTGGGTCTCGGCCTTGCCGATCTTGATCTTGTGCGGGTCGCGCTGGTGACGCTTGGCGATCGAGTTGATGCGTGGCGGCATCGTCGCGGAGAACATGACGGTCTGACGATCGTCGGGGGTGCTCTCGAGAATCGACTCGATGTCATCGGTGAAGCCCATGTCGAGCATCTCGTCGGCCTCATCGAGGATGACCGTCTTGATCTGGTCGAGCCGGAGCGAGCCCCGACCGATGTGATCGATTGCTCGGCCCGGCGTGGCGACGACGACATGTGCGCCTCGGTCGAGTGCGCCGAGCTGTCGGCCGATCGGCTGGCCGCCGAAGACCGGGACGACCTTGGCGCCGAGCTTCTTGCCGTACTGCACGATCGCGGCGCTGACCTGAACAGCGAGTTCACGTGTCGGCGTGAGCACGAGGACCGAGGGAGCCTCGGGGAAGCCGGGCTCGATGGCGTTCAGCGCTGGCAGCGCGAATGCAGCGGTCTTGCCGGTGCCGGTTGCTGCTTGGCCGAGCAGATCCTGCCCTGTCAGGAGAATCGGGATGGTCTCGCGTTGGATCGGGGTCGGCTCTTCGTAGCCGAGGTCGTTGAGCGTCTCCACGAGTTCCGGGCGCAGACCGAGCGCTTCAAACCCCGACGGTGCAGGCTTCTCCGGCTCCTCGGACTCGTTGGCGGGTTCTGCGTCGCTGGATTCCTTGGCGTCGACAGGTGCATTGTCGGTGTCGGTGGGTGCCTTCGTCTCGTCACCCTGGTCGTCGTCACCGGCGTTGTCGCTCGGCGCGGCTGTTTCGGGAGTTGACGTCTCGGTGGCGACTGGCTCGGCCGAACGTTGCTCGAAGCCGGCCATGATCTCCGCGATGTCGTCGTCGGCCACATCGTTGGCGTCGACGTCGTCCACGTCCACTGCGACGAGGTCTTCGTCGGCGATCTCCACGTTCTCGGTGTCGGTGGTCGTGTGCTCGGCCTGGTCATCTGAGCCGTCTGGGTTTGCCTGGTCATCGCCCGATGGCTCCGCCGGAGCGAGGCGGGTGATGTCGACGAAGTCGGGGTCGGTTCGGTCGGTGGGGTTTGGCCGCGCCCAGCTGCCGGTGTCGTCAGTACTCATCACATTGCTCCTCGAAGAATGGATTAACGATACGGAGCTGGGGCGCGAAGCGTCGATGACGCGTGATCAGGGTGCCAGAGTCACAGTTGTACCCGGCCCCGCTGTGACTCAGACGGAAGTGAGTGGGCCTTCGTCTGGCTCGCCGGCCTGCTCGCTGTCGAGGAGGGGCGCTTCGCCAGCGTGGAACTTCGCTTCGCCAGCCTCGATTGCTTCGAGCAGGTGGATCGAGATGTCGGCGACCTTCACCTCTTCCTCTTCCTTGCCAGCAGCCTTCACGCCGTCGTCGAGCATGATGTAACAGAACGGACAGGCGGTGGCGACACGGCTGGCGCCGGTGGAAATGGCTTGCTCGGCACGCTCGTCGTTGACCTTGACGCCGGTGTTCTCTTCCATCCACATGCGGGCGCCACCGGCGCCGCAGCACATGCCCTTGGTGCCGTTGAGTGACATTTCGACGACCTCGATGCCCTTGATGGCGCCGACGACCTTGCGGGGTGCGACATAGACGTCGTTGTGGCGGCCGAGGTAGCAGGAGTCGTGGTAGGTGATGCGCTCTTCGAGGGTGGCCTGGCTGACGTCGAGCTGGCCCGACTCGATGAGCTGTTCGAGCAGCTGCGTGTGGTGGATGACTTCGTAGTTGCCACCGAGCTGCGGGTACTCGTTCTTCAACGTGTTGAGGCAGTGCGGGCACTGAGCGATGATCTTCTTGACGCCCATCTCGTTGAGCATCTCGACGTTCGGCTGCGCGAGCATCTGGAAGAGGTACTCGTTGCCCGAGCGGCGAGCGGAGTCGCCGGTGCACATCTCGGACGGGCCGAGGATGGCGACGTCGATGCCCGCACGACGGAGCAGCTTGGCCATCGACTGCGTGACCTTCTTGTTCTTGTCGTCGAAGGAGCCAGCGCAGCCGACCCAGTAGAGGTACTCGCTCTTGAGCGCTTCGCCGGGGTCGACGATGTCGACGAACTCGAGGCCTTCAGCCCAGTCGCCCCGCTCGCCTTGGTTGAGGCCCCACGGGTTGAACTGGTTCTCCATCGCCCGGTAGGCGTTGCCGAGTTCGGCGGGGAAGTTCGATTCCATCAGCGACAGGTAACGACGCATGTCGAAGATCTTGTCGGTGATCTCGATGTTGACCGGGCAGATCTCGTCGCACGCCTTACAGGTGGTGCAGGCCCAGATCTCTTCGGCGGTGATGCGGTCGAACAGGTTGTTCGCCGGGATGGTGATCTCTTTGTCCTCGCTGAGGGGAGGACTGGTTGCCGGGGTGCCCGAGGCAGCCATGACGGCACCGGCCTTGAGCACGATCTCGCGCGGATCGAGCGACTTGCCAGTGGCATGGGCGGGACACACAGAGGTGCAACGTCCACACATCGTGCAGGCGTCGAGGTCGAGCAGTTGCTTCCAGGTGAAGTCTTCGACAACCGAGGCGCCGAATGACTCAAGCTCGGTCTCCATCAGGTTCGGCATCGGCCGCATGGCACCCTTCGGACGGTCCTTGTCCTTCAGGTACATGTTGATCGGCGACGTGAAGATGTGGCGCAGCATCGTGATCGGGAGGATCGCGAGGAAGGCGACCATGCCGGCGACGTGGGCGATCCACCACCACTGGTGCCAGGTTTCGAGGCTGCTCTGGGTCAAGCCATCGACCAGCGTCGACAGCGGGTACCCGATGAAGCTCCACTTTTCGTAGTCCGGCCCGCCTTGGAGGGCGATGCGGAACATCTCGGCGCCGAAACCGGTGACGCCGATAACGAAGAAGACGCCGAGGATGATGGCGTGCTCGGGCTTGCTCTTGATGCGGATGCGGTACGGGCGCTGCACGTAGCGACGCACGATGGCCCACACGATGCCGACGAGGAACACGAGACCAGCAGCATCGCCGACGAAGGCGTAGGCCTTGTACGTGGTGCCGTGGAGGAACTTGAGCTGCTCGGGCATCTGGTGGTCGACTTCGAGCACGGTGGTGACGCCGAGCAGCACCAGGAAGCCGAAGTAGATCATCGAGTGCATCAGGCCCGCGCCAGCGTCGCGCAGCAGGGTCTGCATGTAGACCCCGGCGCGGAAGTCCTTCATGCGCTGCTTGGCGTTCTTGGCGGTGGTGCGGCGCTGTGACGGTGCGCCCCGTTCCCAGTTCCGCATCCGGTGGCTGAACATGATGCCGACCCAGATGAGCAGCACGGGGATGACCGTGTAGAAGACGATCTGGATGGGCCCCGGGATGTTGACGAACACCGTGCGGTGCACCGCGTTGTCGTTCTCCCACTTCGTGATCTGCGGAATGACACCCGAGACCAGCGTGAAGACGCCAGCAAAGGTGAACAGAACGAGCGCGAGCTGGTTCGGCTTGAACCGTTTCGGGGTCGTGTCGGCCGTGTCGGTATCAGTGGCAGCACTCATGCGCCCGCAAATCTACCCGCGAGCATCTCCGCGCTTCATTTCTACCCAGAGTTACGTATGGGGTCAGGCCCCTTTCGTAACTATCCGCGCAGGTAGGCGAGGCCGTGGAGGAAGAACTCGACGGCCCGACCGAGCGGTTCCTCGACGAGGTCCAGTTCGGCGAACGTGAGCGTTGCACCGAACGGTGCGGTCCAGTACTCGGCCGGTCCGGGGCGCTCCGGACCCCACGGGCCCACATAGAGATAGGGCTCGTTCATACCGCCGTCGCCGGCAGCGGCACCGAGATTGACGCGGCTGCCGGGCTTCGCCGCGAGGTCGATGCCGAAGTCGAAGTGCTCAGGCCACAGCCGACCGACTGACGCCTCCGCATCGGGAATCGATGCGACTGCCTCTTCCATGGCTCGTTGACCGACCAGATACCACTCGCCGAGCACCGATGACGTGACGCTGTCGAGCACGATGAGTTCGTCGGGATCGTCCAGCGGGGGAGTGTCGCCGCCGACCCAGAAGTCGGGGTCGGGCTCGAAGCCGATGGCATTGCAGAGGCCACGGATCGTGTTGCCCACGACGATCTCGACCTGTGTCGTTGCGGTCAGTTCACGGACATCGTCGCCGATGACACGCTCGATGAACATCGAGCCGCCGACCAGTCGAACGCGCTCACGCTGTGGCCCGACCGGTGGCGTGCCGAACCCGCCCGGGAGTGGGACGAGGTCGAATAGCCCGTCGTGACGGAATCGAGCCTGCCCGAGAACATGAGTGGCAACTCGTTGGGCAGTCAGCCGCTGTTGTTCCCAATCGAGCGGCAACGGATGAAAGTTCATGCAACCAGTCTCGCAGAGCGATGATCCTGTGCAGAGACGTTCAACGTCGCGATCGCCGCAACTGGCGCCGGTCAGCCCATGTAGGTGCGGTCCATGACGCGTATGCGTGATGCGAGCGCGCCCATCAACTTGTGCGCGATCGACGGCACGTCGTCGAGGACGTTGATGAAACGGCGCTGATCGATGACGAGCAGCGTGCAGTCGGTGGCGCACACCGCTGTGGCGGTGCGGGGGCCGTGATCGAGCAGCGAGAGTTCGCCGACCACGTCGCCGGTGCCGAGCGTCGCGATCTTGCGGTTGTTGCGCTTGATCGTGACATCACCGCTCAAAATGACGAACGCCTCGCGGCCCATGTCGCCTTGATCGACGACCACGGCGCCTGCGGCCATGGAGATCTCGTCGGCCGCCTTCGCGACCTTTTCCAGCTCTTTCTTGCTACACGCGCTGAACAACGGCACGTTCTGGAGACTGTTGAGTTGCGCTTTCATGCTGGCCATGGCGGTCACACTAGACGCGCGCCTATGTGTCGGGTGTCACCGAAGGATGCGCACGGTCGCCTCCTGCCCGGACACGAGGCGACCGGCCGTCAGAACGTGATGAGCGGCTGGAGGTAGTCGTCCGGCGCTTCGTAACCGAGCAGGTTGAACACCGTCGCGGCGACGTTGGCGAGCCCGTGCGCTTCGCCGGGGACGCCGTCGAGCATGTGGTATTCGCCGTCGTAGTTCGGGTCGTGAATCGCGAACGGCACCGGGCTGAGGGTGTGACTGGTCTTCGGTTGCTGGTCGCCGGATGCGGACACGGTGTACATGACGTCGGCGTTGCCGTGGTCGGCGGTGTAGATCAGCACGCCGCCGAGGTCGTCGATCACCGCGATCAGCTGGGCCATGCACTCGTCGATCACTTCCATCGCCTCGACCGTTGCGTGCAGGTGGCCGGTGTGGCCGACCATGTCGCCGCTGGGGAAATTCAGTCGCCCGAATCGGTATTCGCCCGAGCGCAGCAGATCGATGGTTTCGGCCGTGATCTCGCGGACTTTCATCGCGGGCGTCGTGTCGAACTCGACGTTGTCGGACGGGATCTCGATGTAGGTCTCGAGCGCCTCATCGATGTAGCCGGACTTGTTGCCATTCCAGAAGTAGGTGACGTGGCCGAACTTCTGGGTTTCGCTGATCGCGAAGCTCCTGACGCCCTCGGCGCAGAGGAACTCGCCCATCGTTCGATCGATCGCCGGCGGCTCGACCAGATACTGCTTCGGGACCAACGCGTCGCCGTCGTATTGCAGCATCCCGGCGAAGAACACGGTGGGGCGTGCCTCGTCGTTGGCGCTCGTTCGGTCGAACACGTCGAAATCGTCCTCTTCGAACGCCCGGGAGATCTCGATAGACCGATCGCCACGGAAGTTGAACAAGATGACGGCATCACCGTCGAGGACCTTGCCGACCGGGTTGCCGTCTGCGTCGCCAACAGCAAACCGGCCGAGGTACTGATCACCCTTGTCGGTCTCGGCATACATCGTCTCGACGGCTTCCGTGGCCGAATCGAACACCGGACCTTCACCGTGCACGTGGCACATGTAGCCACGCTCGACCATGTCCCAATCGGCCTCGTAGCGATCCATCGTGATCGTCATCCGTCCACCGCCGGAAGCGATGCGGAAGTTGCGATCGTCACCTGCTGCGTTGATCTCTGCGAGCACCTCTTCCGTGCGTGCGATGTAGCCGAGCGCGGAGCGAGCAGCGACGTCGCGCCCGTCGTGGAGGATGTGGACCGCACAGCTCGTGACGCCTTCGTCGGCCGCTCGCCGCAGCAGGAGGTAGAGGTGTTCGTTGGTGGAGTGCACGCCGCCGTCCGAGTGCAGACCGAGGAGATGCAACGTGCCGGCACGCCCGTGTTCGATGGCCTGCTTCCAGACGTCGGTCTCGAAGATCGCGCCGCTGCGGAGTGCCTTGTTCACGAGCTTGGCGCCTTGGGCAAAGATGCGCCCCGCGCCGAGCGCGTTGTGGCCGACCTCGCTATTGCCCATGTCGTCGTCGGTGGGCAAGCCCACGGCCGGGCCGTGCGCGGCGAGCTTGGTGTAGAGCTCGCTTGCGGTCAACGCATCGAGTGTCGGTGTGTTCGCCTCGGTGACCGCATTGCTCGGGCCCGGTGGAGCAACACCGACACCGTCGGCCACGACGACCAGCACGGGGCCCGGTCGGCCGGAGAACGACGGATGCTTCTGTAGCGACAACGTCATGGTTCCAGGCTAAGACGAACCCGGTCACCTTGTGTCGGACGACGCGGCACCAGGCACCAAGTCACCCGTCAGGTTTGGGACGTTGAGAGGGAGTTGGTGGTTCTGCCGAGTACGGACGTCGCGACGATGGTGTGGCAGAGGTCAGCCACCCGCTTGGCTCGTTTGGTTTGTTGGTGATCGGACGACGTCGCGATCGCGATGTGAATCGGGGCGACATCATCGGCGATCCGGACAGATGCGAGGGGGCGGCCTTCCGGACTCTGCCCTGCGATGGGGCGGCCCGAGATGAGTATCGACCACGCATCACCTCGACCGACGTGGGTACGGAGCGTCTCCATGTTCGGCGTGGTGTATGCCACGTTCGGAACGAGTCCGGCTTCGAGTACGACGCGCTCAAAGTAGGACTGCTCGCGCTGTTTGATGATCGCCAGCGGTTCGTTGACCATGTCGCGGAGGAACACCTGGTCAGCCTGGGCGAACGGGTGATCAGCGTGCACGAGGACCCAGGGGCGATGCGCCACGACGGGTGTGACGTCGATGCCCTCGGGTACTCGGTCGTCGGTATTCCGCGGGGCAGTGATGGGAAGATCAACAAGTCGGATCTGAACCTCTCGACGTCTCGTGACGTCTCGAATCGGTTGATCGTTCCGGCTGATGTCGATGGCGATATCTGCATCTTCTCGTTGGTCGATACGCACATCGTGGTCGACGTCTTCGGCGCGACCGATGACATCACGATCTTCCCCAACCAACGCACCGATACCCGCGATGCTGGCGTGCCGGTGCCGGGTGGCTCCACGCTGACGGTCAACGTGCCAGATGCGACGGGCGGCAAGACAGTGGTCGGTCAGCTCACGGCGACGCAGTCGTCTGGGGGTGGCTTCCTGACTGCGTTTGCGTGTGATGACGGTATTCCGCGGGGCAGTGATGGGAAGATCAACAAGTCGGATCTGAACCTCTCGACGTCCCGTGACATCTCAAATCGGTTGATCGTTCCGGCCGATGTCGATGGCGACATCTGCATCTTCTCGTGGGTCGATACGCACATCGTGGTCGACGTCTTCGGTGTCACCGACGACATCACGATCTTCCCCAACCAACGCACCGACACCCGCGGGTAGCTCACGTCCGGACAGCTCACGTCCGGACCGGGTGCAAACGTGAGAGGGGCGCGGTCACTCTGTGCCTGGCACAGAGTGACCGGCCTACGATCAGGCCATGACCGACACGTACGGCTTCGATCGGTTCCTCAGCTACGACGAGTTGGTCATCTGGCTCGACGAACTCGCCGGAGCGCATCCTGAGCTCGTGTCGATCGAGACATACGGGCGGTCGTATCAAGGTCGAGACCTGCTGGTCGTCACTGTCACCGATGCGACGACGGGCACCCACGACACGAAACCCGCGCATTGGATCGACGCGAACATCCACTCGGTCGAGCTGACTGCCTCCGTGGCGGCGTGCCGAGTCCTGCAGCATCTCGTCGATGGCTTCGATGCTGGCGACGAGCAGGTGATCCGGGCATTGCAGACGCGCACGTTCTACGTGGTCC
>JAJCXU010000243.1 GCA_029263275.1 Ilumatobacter sp. | reverse complement strand
ACGCCTCGAGCTCGTCGGCGACGATGACCGGGTAACGCTGCAGCGTCGTGGAATTGCCTGTGGTTAGCGCCTCGTCCAACACATCTGCGGCGAGGCGGCCGCCCATCAGCGCCGCGTCGATGCCATCACCATTGAACGGATTGGCCGCCCCGGCAGCATCGCCAACGACAAGAAACGTCGGCCCCATCTTTGGTCCGACCGAACCACCGATCGGCACGCGAAGCCGCGTGGGCGACTTCAACGACTGGGAAGGGTCGATACCCCAGTCGGTGGCGATGCGCTCGGAGAACGCGGTCAACAGCTTGAGCGTGTTGAGACCTTTGATGTCGCGGTAGCTCGACAGCACGCCGACCCCGACGTTGACATTGCCGTCGCCCATCGGCGTCACCCATCCGAACCCGGCGATCGGATTGCCGTGTGGATCGGGAAGCCCGAGTGAGGTTTCGACCCAGGCATCGCGGTGCCGAGGGGACGCGAAGTAGGTCCGCGCCGCGATCGCGTACGGCCAGTGGTACTGGCGGCTCGTACCGAGGACGCGTCCGAATCTGCTGCTCGCACCGTCCGCGACCACGATGAACCGGGCGCTGATCGCGCGGGTGCCACCGTCTGCCAACGTCATCGTGGCGCCGCGAACGAAGCCTCGTTCGGAGATGGGAGCGGTCGCTTCGTGGCCCATCAGCACCTTCGCGCCAGCCGTTCGTGCGCGCCGTCTCAGCTGTTCATCGAGCAGATCGCGTCGCACGGCCACCCCGTAGTCGGGCAGATCGGGATGGTCGGGCCACGGCGCGTCTGCGCGTTGTCGACCGTGGACCATCCGAACGCCCTGGATGGCATGGCCAGCGAACGACATCGGCTCGACATCGAGCTGACCGAGTTCAGCAACCGCACGCGGCGACAACAAGTCGCCGCACGATTTGTGGCGTCCTTCGGAGCGCTTCTCGACCACGGTGACGTCGTGGCCGGCATCAGCAAGGCGCGCCGCAACGGCTGACCCGGCCGGGCCGCCACCGATGACGAGGACGTCAGTGGAGAGAGTGTCAGCGCGTACCGGCATCAGGGACAGTCTGGCCGGGTGCGGCCGTGACCGTGGCCCTCGATGAACGGATGGTGATTATTGAGCACGCCGCGTGGCGTGCGAGCTCACTCGCCAGCGGCGGCGCTGCCCGCAATGGGAGCAGGACCGACCGGAGTGACGACGACGGTTTCACCGTTGACCGCGAACTCTTCGGCTTCTTCCAGAGCGAGCAGATCGAGTTCACCTGACTCGACAGCGTCGAACACCGGAGCTTCAGCTGAACACCATGCTTCGTACTCGGCGGCGTATTCCTCGCTCGTCGGGTCGGCGCCTCCGAGGGTGTAACGCTCATGGCAGATGACTTCGACGATTTCATACGCGGACAGCTGGCCGCCGAAGCCGGGCATCACGCCCTTCTCGCCGGTGATGTGGGCCCCACCCTCGCGGTCAGGGTTGCCGTAGACCTCGACGCCGGCGAGGTTGTACTGCTCGGTGCCGTAGGTGACGTAGCGAACCTGGTCTTCGATCTTCGGGAAGGTCTTGAGGATTTCGCCGTCGGTGAATGCGTAACCGACGCCGCCTCCGCCGCTTCCGCCATGGCAGCTGGCGCAGTTGCCGTAGACCTCGGCGCCAGCGGCGGTTGGGCCCGCAGAGGTGTGGCCGCCGTCGGTCAATGCCCGGATGTACAGGAAACCCCAGACCGGCATGAGCGACAGCGTCGCCATTGCCCAGAATGGGACCTTGCGGCGCTGTTTGGCCGCGACGACGTAGGGCGGGTCAGGCTTGGGTGGCTTCGGCGCTGCTGGCTCGGCAGCTGCGGTGCGTGCCGCCGGGCCGCTCGGCGGAGGCGGAGCAGCAGCCGGCGTGGCTGATGCCGACTTCTCGACAGCGGCTGCCGGAGCACCGGCCGCAGTTGCCTCGTCGGTCGGCTGGTCGCCACCCTGACCAATAGCAGCGCGCCGTTCGCGCGACCGCTTGAGGAGATGTTCGGGGATCTCAGTCACTGGATAGAGGATAGATGGCCAACGCCCGCTCGCGTGAATCCATCGCCAATCTCTGCGCGTTCGAGTTTCGTGACTCCCGTTCGCGTTCGCCGCGAGTCGGGTGAACTTGGACGTCTGAGCGGAACTCCGGAGTCCATGCACTTTCGCACAACCTGGCGCGCGCGTCACACTTGCGTGCCAGACTTCGCTCAGACGTCACGGGCGAGTAAGGTTCGTGGTTGGATTCACGAGTGTCCTTGCGTCGCTCGTGGTGAAAACGACAAGCTCATCGAAGCCGACCGACCGATACTCGAATCAACTCTCGAACAACCAGATGAAACGGATACAACAACTGCGATGATCGCCATCGATGTCTTGGAGTGGCCTGGGGTAAACCAGGCGTTCATCGTGTCCTTCGCGGCAACCGTCCTGTTGTCCTTGGCGGTCATTCCCTACGGCCTTCGCCGCTCGAAGGATCAGCAGGTCACCTGGGGCGAGGCCATGCTCGGCAGCACCTACTCCTTCGGCGTCCTGTTCCTCGCCTACGGCATGGTTCCCCACCAGTGGATTGACCATGCCGACAAGAACCTCGGCTGGAGCAAGGACAAGTTCCTCATCGGTTGGGGTGGCTTCCTGAAGCCCGAGTCCCAAGGCGGCTGGAATCCGATCACGCTGCAGTACGAAGCACTCCGCGACATCGTCGTCGTGTTGATCCACGCCATCTTCTTCGGTCTGCACATCTTCCTCGCTGTGTGGTGGCAGAACCGCTACAAGAAGAGCCAGACCGCACTGTCCACCCCCACCTCGACGTACGGTCGCCCGTTGGTCAAGAAGGCCTGACCACCGTGATTTCTTACTCATGTGCGACTGCTCGGTCGCAGCCGCTCGCTTGCGCTGAACAGCCTGCTTGGCTCTTCTGCACGCACCGGACCTGGGAGCGCGGCCTGCATGGCCGCGGCACGCAGTAATGGCAAAAACCGACGCAAATCCGCCGATGATGCCGTTCACCGACGACTACACGTTGGTCGAAGTCGATGCCGACTATCTGGGCAGGGCTGTCAAGCCGAAGCAGTTCATCCACATCGACCAGACCGAGTGCATTGCCTGCGAAGGCTGTGTCGACATCTGCCCGTGGAAGTGCATTCACATGGTCAACACCTCCGCGGTGTCTGAGGCCATTGGCACCGAGCAGCCGGGCACCGATCCGTCTGACGCCTTCATGTTCACCATCGACGACGACGTCTGCACGCGCTGTGCGTTGTGCGTCGACCGTTGCCCGACCGGGGTCATCATCCTCGGCAAGGCCGGCGCCGCGACGGCTGCTGGCGATTATCACATGCGTACCAACAACCATGGCTACGGCTATGGGATGAGGCTCTGAGAGAGATTCATGTCAAAGACGATTGACGACAAACCCCGACCCACCGTGAAGGACCGCCTGAACCAGGCGGTCGATGCAACGCAGGGCAGCCAGGCATGGAGCTCGATCTTCCGTCCGGGCTCGATCTTCCGCAAGGGCTACACCGACAGCCCGCGTAACCGCAGTTACGTCATCATGAACTCGGTGCTGTATCACTTGCACCCGGTCAAGGTGAAGCGTCACGCGGTCAAGGTCAGCTACACGCTGTGCCTCGGCGGTCTGAGCTTCTTCCTCTTCATCCTGCTCACCGTGACCGGCATCTTCTTGATGTTCTTCTACCGCCCCGAAGCCACGGCGGCCTGGAACGACATCCAGAACCTGCAGACCTCGGTCACGTTCGGTCTGCTGGTCAGAAACATGCACAGATGGGGCGCGCACCTCATGGTGCTCGCCGTCTTCTTGCACATGGCCCGCGTCTTCTACCACGGCGCCTACAAGCCGCCCCGCGAATTCAACTGGGTCATCGGCGTCATCCTCTTGGTGCTGACCCTGATGCTCTCATTCACCGGCTATTTGTTGCCGTGGGATCAGTTGGCGTTGTGGGCGGTCACCGTGGGCACGAACATGATGGGCTACACGCCTGTCTTCGGCAACGAGGTCAGATTCGTGTTGCTGGGCGGTGCCGAGATCGGCTCCGAAACGCTGTTGCGATGGTATGTGTTGCACGTCTTGTTCCTGCCGTTCGTCATCGTCATCTTCATGGCGATCCACTTCTGGCGAGTCCGTAAGGATGGCGGCATTTCGGGTCCGTTGTGATTCGGATGACGACCCGTTGAGATTTCCGATGTTGAATGTGTGTACGACGAGAGATGACCGAGATGAGCCAGAGAAGGACATGGTGAACTCATGACAGAGATCCCCGAACATCTGCTCAAGCGGGCCCAGGCGGCCCGCGAGAAATCCGCTGAACCGGCTGCCGAGCCGGCAGGTGCCGCAGCTGAACCCGCCGCCGCGCCCGCGGGCGACTCGCGCATCCCCGAGGCACTCCTCAAGCGCAGCCAGGCCGCGAAGGCCTCCAAGGCTGGCGGCGACGCTCCCGAAGCAGCAACGACTGGTGGTGGCGTGGCCGTCGCTGAGAAGGTCGGTGCCGTTGTCGCCGCTGCCCCCGCTGGTGGTGGCGTGCCCGTCGGCGGTGGACCTGGTGGACACACTCAGCGTCTGTTGACCGTCGTCAAGTCCGGCTCGATCCAAGACGTCAAGGCCACGCCGGTCGACAAGGTCCACACCTGGCCGCACCTGCTCGCGGCAGAGTTCGTCGCCGCACTGGCCTGCACGGCATTCACGTTCTTCTTCTCGATCTTCGTCAACGCACCGTTGTTGCAGCTCGCCAACACCAACGCAACACCGAACCCGTCGAAGGCGCCCTGGTACTTCCTCGGTCTCCAGGAACTGCTCACGATGTTCCACCCGATGGTGGCCGGCGTGACCCTTCCCGGTGTCGGCATCATCTTCTTGATGCTCACCCCGTTCCTCGATCGCAACCCGTCGATCAAGCCCGAGGATCGTAAGTTCGTCATCTCGATCATGACCGTGCACCTGATGTTCTGGGCAACGCTCGTGATGATCGGATCATTCTTCCGTGGCCCTGGCTTCAACTTCGTGTTGCCGTGGGTCGACGGCCTGTTCTTCGAGCTCTGATCCGGCCATTCATTCGGTCCGTAGCCACCACGAGTAGTAGAGATAGCAAAGGAGTCCCCCATGAGTACCGCAGCAGTCATAGCAATCGCCATCGGCGCCGTCGTCGTGCTCGGCGCCATCTCATTCCTGACGCTCGCCCGTCGTTCCGACGTGCGCGGTGCAGGCGCCCTGTCAGGTGAAGCCGTCAAGCGTGACAAGACCCGTCGCGCCGCTGAAGGCACCGCCGCTCCGGCCACCGCGCGGACCGCCGCCGATGCCGAAGCAGAAGGCGTCGCTGCTCGCACGCCCAGCAAGGAGTTGGTCAGCGTCGGCGCCGACGACAACACGCTGACGCCGTGGACTCCGCCAGACGCCGATGCCATCGGGGTCTCGCGCCGTCAGTTCTTCAACCGCGCCACCGTCACCTTGATGGGAACCGGTCTTGCCGGATTCGCTGCGGCGTCATTCGTCGGTTTCTTGTGGCCGTCCGGCACCGGCGGCTTCGGCGGCACGGTCGCCGTCGGCAAGCTCGGCGCCATCAAGGATGGCATCAAGCAGGGCGGCGGGTTCTTCTACGTGCCCGAGGCCAAGTCGTGGATCACGGCGTATCCGGCCGAAGCCGTGCCGGCCGCCGAGACCATTTACCCCGAGAACGTGCTGGTCGCCATGCGCGAGGGCGTCGTCGTACTGAGCCAGAAGTGCCCGCACCTCGGCTGTCGCGTCCCTGAATGCAAGACCAGCCAGTGGTTCGAATGTCAGTGCCACGGGTCGCAATACAACCGGGTGGGCGAAAAGAAGGGCGGCCCCGCACCTCGCGGTATGGACCGCTTCCCCGCCACCATCTCACCAACCGGTGATGTTTCCATCGACACTGGTACGACCGTCTCCGGTCCAGCCATCGGTGTGAACACCACTGGCCAAGAAGCAGAAGGCCCGCACTGCACGGGTGGAGACGAACACTGATGACGCCTGTCCTTTCCGCCGCACTGCTCGGCTCCAACACTTCAAACATCGCTGTCGTCAGCGTTGTCCTGATCCTCGTTGGCTGGGTCGTCTACGGCATCTTCAATGTGGTCGCTGGCCGCGACGAAGTGGGTTCGGAGATCGAGCTCGCTGCCAACCGCAAGCAGTACTACGACGATGAGACCCTCGAGGGTCCGCGTCTCGAACGCGTCCAGCTGTACGGAGTCCTGCTCCTCGTCTTGATCGTCGTCGGCCTCCCTGCCGTGTGGATTCTCGAGCCGGGCCGCCAGGAAGGCGCCGCACTTGGCTGGAACAACCGTTACGCCAGCTGGGGTTCACAACTCTTTGCACCGACCGCAGAGGGTGGCTTCAACTGTGCAGGCTGCCACGGCGGCATGGGTGCCGTGGGTGGCGAGGCGCCGTTCACGGTCACCGATCAGCTGACCGGCGAGATCACCGCCGTCAACTGGAAAGCACCAGCGCTCAATACGGTCTACTACCGGTTTGACGAAGACGAAGTTCGGTTCATCTTGAACTACGGCCGACCGTTCTCGCCGATGTCCCCGTGGGGCCTCGTCGGCGGTGGCCCGATGAACACCCAGCAGATCGACAACGTGCTCGAGTATCTGAAATCCATCCAGGTGCCGCGTGAAGACTGCGGTGAGGGTGAAGTCGAAGCTGCTGACTTCTACGGTCAGGAGCTCTGCGCGAGCGGCTCGGTTCCGTCCGACATCGCCAGCGACATCCAAGCGTCGATCGACGCCGCCGTCGCCTCTGGCGAGGCGGGCAGCGTCGGCGAAGCGATCTTCGACCTCGAACTCGGTTCAGGCGCCTACAGCTGCGCACGGTGCCACACCCAAGGTTGGAGCTACGGCGACGCCGGCGAAACGGGTCAGGGCGCCTACGGGTGGAACCTGACCGGTGGCTCGACCAACAGCCATTTCAACAACGAAGCCGACATGATCGACTTCATCAAGAACGGTTCCGAGTTCGGTCGGGTCTACGGCAATCAGGGTCAGGGCAGCGGTCGTATGCCAGGATTCGGTGCCGTGCTCACCGACGAACAAATCGAAGCCGTTGTCGAATACGTACGGAGTTTGTGAGCAACATGTCGCTGTTGGCAATTGGATGGGAGCCAGAACTTCGCGGTCTGCTCACCGTCATCATGGGTGTCGTCGTCCTGATGGGCAGTATCTACATGATTCTGGCCACCAACGTGGGCTCACGCCTGGCGTTCCTCGTCACCCTCACCGGCCTCGCTGGCTGGATGACCCTCATGGGTTTGAGCTGGTGGATCTACGGCCTCGGACTCAAGGGTCCTGAGCCGTCGTGGGCCGCCGTTCCCGGCCAGACCATCATTCAAGATGTGCCGGCATTGCGCTCTGCCGGCGCACTCGAGTCGCTGCCTGATGGCTACGAGGAGGCAGACCCGGTCGACTTGCACGAGCTCGTCGCCGAGGAGTTCCTGTCCGAGGGCTACGAGACCATCCATCCGGACAATCCTGCCTATGGCCAGGCCCAGGCCGCGGCCAGTGAATTCATCGAAGAAGACGGCGCACTCACCGCCGGCCAGTACGAGGTCACCGACGTCTTCGACGTGGGCGGCGAGCGGTATCCGCTCATCGCCAACAATGATTCGCTCGACTTCTTTGCGTTCTTCCACAAGCCGCACTACACCGTCGTCGAGATGTCACCGCTCGTCCCCGTGCGCACCGAGCCGGGTCGCGCTCCTGCCGCACCAGAGGTCGACGAAGGCGCGCAACGTCAATACGTCTACATGGTCCGCGACCTCGGCGCGAAGCGCCAACCCTCCGTGGTGCTCACCATTGGCGGCGGCGCCATCTTCCTCGCTCTGTGCTATCTCTTGCACCGCCGCGAGCGAATCCTGAAGCACAACCTCTCGACCGCAGTCGCGACGGCCTGATCAATGGGCCAGTACCTGCCCGTCGTCGTGTTGATGATCCTCGCGATCATGTTCGGCGGGCTCAGCTTCACCGCGTCGCGTCTGCTCGCGCCGCGTCGACCGTCGACTGCCAAAGAGGCGCCGTACGAGTGTGGCATCGTGCCGACGCGTGAACCGCCCGAGCGCTTCCCGGTCAGCTTCTACATCGTCGCCATGTTGTTCATCATGTTCGACATCGAAATCATCTTCGTGTACCCGTACGCCGTCAATCGAGACAGTCTCGGGTACTACGGCTTCTGGGCGATCCTGGCGTTCTCCGTGATCTTCTTCCTCACGTTCGTGTACGAAGTTGCGCGTGGCGGACTCGACTGGGGCCCAATCCAGAAGTACCGAAGTCTCGAGGCCGACGCCGCAATGGTGTCGCCCGAGCGCACCGCAGCCTCGACAATCCGCCGGGTTGGCTCCGATGGCCGTTTTCCCGACGGCGACGGCGTCGAGGCCGCGTAACCTCCGAATACCGGACCCTGGCCAATCACCAGACCCTGACAACCAGACGCACTTCGTAAGGGGAGTCACAACATGGGCATCGTCAACGATGTGCTCG
>JAJCXU010000242.1 GCA_029263275.1 Ilumatobacter sp. | reverse complement strand
CGCACGCAGGTACGGGTCGGGCTGATGGAAGTCGACCTCGTCAGCGAGAAGACGGAGTGCCGCATCGAGCGCATCATCGCGATGTGGCGCGAGCCAGGCACCCAGGTTCGCTGCCTCCATCGCGCCGGGGCCGCCACCCGTGGCCACGTGCCAACCCGCTCGGGCCATCGAGCGCCCCAGCTCGGCGACGGTGCGGTAGGCGGGCTCATTCCGTTGCATCGAATGCCCACCCATGACAGCGACCACGTTGGGGTGAGCGTCCAGGTGCTCGCTCAATGCATCGTCGATGGCGTGGTCATGCAACCGCGTGGCCAGCGCGTCGAGCACGGGCACGTTCTGGCCGCGCGCCCACTGCGCGGTCCACTCGTAGATCTTCGAGTCGACCGCGTCGCGATCGAACGAAGCAGCGTCGCCCGGAACCCATCCCTCGAGCAGTTCGCCCTGCTGATACAGCCGCGGCCGGTACGTGTCGAACGGAAGGTCCGGAAGGCGGGGAAACACCACGGCGCCCGACTCGAGGACGTGTTCCAGCGCCGACGTCGAGAGGCGCGCTGCCAGGAATGTCCCACCAGCACACGAGAGGGCCTCGATCTGTTCCGACCGATCCGACAGATCGACGCCCTGGACGACCAATCCATCGAGGCTTGCGTGCCGCGCCAAGTACGCGTCGAACTCATCGATCGTGTGGATTTCCCGCATTCGCCGAGCGTAGGACGAGATGAAGCCATGTCGTCCCCCAGCCCGTTCTGGGGATGTCCCCGATGGCCGTGGGCGAGCGAGATCTGCATGATCAACACATGGCTTCGTCTTCTCCGCATCGCATCGACGACCCGATCACCAACGCCCCGACGCCGTCGGTCGACAACTGGGTCGCGGCAATCAGCGCTGCGCTGGCAATACAGCTCGTTGAGGGGATGGTGCTGGTCGGTGGCCCGCTGACGTGGCTGCTGCTGAGCCTCGCCGGCGGCTCCCTCTGAAGAGTTACGAAAGGGGCCTGCCCCCAGGCGTAACTATCCGGCGTCGGTGAGTTCGCGGCTGAGCTCGCGGATCTCGTCGCGGAGCTTGGCGGCGTACTCGAACTTGAGCTCAACCGACGCTTCTTGCATCTCGGCTTCGAGGGTTTGGATGAGCCGTTGCAGCTCTTGTTGCGGCAGGTTCTTGAGTTCCTGCTGCACCTTGTCGCGCTCACGCTGGCGACGTTTGTCCTTACCCGGCATGGGCGACGACGAATCCGGACGCAACATCGACAAGATGTCGCCGACCGCCTTACGAATCGTTTGCGGATTGATGCCGTGCTCTTCGTTGTAGGCGAGCTGCACCTTGCGACGCCGCTGCGTCTCATCGATTGCCCGAGTCATCGAGTCGGTGACGCGATCGGCGTACATCACGACCTCGCCCGACACGTTGCGTGCGGCACGGCCCATCATCTGAATGAGTG
Source organism: Ilumatobacter sp. (assembly GCA_029263275.1). Taxonomy (GTDB): domain Bacteria; phylum Actinomycetota; class Acidimicrobiia; order Acidimicrobiales; family Ilumatobacteraceae; genus Ilumatobacter_A. The sequence goes on along the minus strand of JAJCXU010000242.1, from coordinate 5,600 downwards.
ATGTCTCGGAGCGAAGGAAGCCTTCCTTGTCGGCGTCGAGGATGCAGATCAACGACACCTCGGGCAAGTCGAGGCCCTCACGCAGCAGGTTGATACCGACCAACACATCGAACTCGCCAAGCCGCAGAGCCCGGATGATCTCGATGCGTTGAATCGTGTCGATGTTGCTGTGCAGATACCGAACCTTCATGCCCTGTTCGAGCAGGTAGTCGGTGAGATCCTCGGCCATCTTCTTGGTGAGCGTGGTGACGAGTACTCGTTCGTTATTGGCGACGCGTCCCTCGACCATTTCCATCAGATCGTCGATCTGGCCCTTGGTCGGCTTGATGACAACTTCCGGGTCGACCAGACCCGTCGGGCGGATGATCTGCTCGACGACTTTGCTCGACACGCGCAACTCGTACTGGCTCGGCGTGGCCGAGAGGAAGACGCACTGGTTGACTCGTCCGAGCACCTCTTCAAACGTGAGCGGGCGGTTGTCGCGCGCTGACGGCAGGCGGAAACCGTGCTCGACGAGCATGTCCTTGCGGCTTCGGTCGCCGGCGAACTGACCGTGCAGCTGCGGCACCGCAACGTGGCTCTCGTCGACCACCAGCAGGTAGTCGTCCGGGAAGTAGTCGAGCAGGGTGAACGGCGGCTCGTCGTAGTCGCGACCGTCGATGTGCATCGAGTAGTTCTCGATGCCGTTGCAGTACCCGAGTTCGCTCATCATTTCGAGGTCGTACGACGTTCGCATCCGCAAACGCTGTGCTTCGAGCAGCTTGTCGGTTTCCTCGAACTCTTTCAGCCGAACCTGGAGCTCGTGTTCGATCTTGCCCATGGCCCGCGCCATGCGCTCGTTGCCGGTGACGTAGTGCGTGGCCGGGAACACGTGCGCCCGTTCGAGTTCGCGCAGGTTCTCGCCAGTGAGCGGGTCGATCATCGTGATGCGGTCGACGGTGTCGCCGAACATCTCGATGCGCAGCACGTTCTCCTCGTAGGCCGGGTGCACCTCGATCGTGTCGCCACGCACGCGGAAGTTCCCGCGACCGAGGGTCATGTCGTTGCGGTCGTACTGCATGTCGACGAGGCGACGCAGGATGTTGCGCATGTCGTAGTCAACGCCAACGCTGAGGTCGAGCAGGTTGCCCTTGTACTCCTCGGGGTTGCCCATGCCGTAGATACACGACACGGACGCGACCACGATGACGTCCTTGCGAGTCAACAGCGCAGCAGTGGTCGAGTGGCGGAGCCGTTCGATGTCGTCGTTGATCGAGCTGTCCTTCTCGATGAACGTGTCGCTGCTCGGGATGTAGGCCTCGGGTTGGTAGTAGTCGTAGTAGGAGACGAAATACTCGACCCGGTTGTGCGGGAAGAACTCACGCATCTCTTGGGCGAGTTGCGCGGCGAGGCTCTTGTTCGGCGCCAGGATGAGCGTGGGACGCTGAGTCTGCTCGATGGTCCAGGCAATGGTCGCCGACTTGCCCGACCCGGTGATGCCGAGGAGGGTCTGGAAGCGCTCCCCCGCTTCGATGCCTTCGGACAGCGCCTTGATTGCCTCTGGTTGAGCGCCGGCAGGGTCCCAATCCGACACGACCTGGAAGCGGTTCTCGTTGCCGGTGTCGTAGTTGCTGAACGAACTCGACGCTGCGATCAGTGCCTGCTCAGGCGACTGGTCGGGCACGCTGGCGTCAGGCGTGATGACACCCTCGGCCGATTGGGCATCGGTGTCGATCGTCTCGGTCACCCCGTCAAGTGTAGCCGAGCCAAAGCGAACGTCCGTTCGCCTGCCCTCCGGAATCCGCTTCACCTGGGGCAATTCCGGACAGAGTCACAGTTGTACCCGGCCCCGCTGTGACTCAGTCGATGAGCTTGATCCGCAACCTGGCGATCGCGTAGCCGTCCATCTCGATCACGGTGAACTCACCGAGGTCGGTGCGCGCGCTGTCGCCCGCGGCCGGGATCTCGTCGAGGGCATCGATGACATATCCAGCAACGGTCTGCCAATCGCCCTCGGGCAGCGCGACGCCGGTGAACTCCTCGAACTGGTCCGGACGCAGGGTGCCGTTGACGCTCCAGCTGCCGTCGGCATTCAGCGCACAATCACCGAGACGGTCGTCAGACTCGTCGTCGAAGTCGCCGATCAGCTCTTCGAACACGTCTTCGAGTGTGACCAGGCCGACCACGGTCCCGTGCTCGTCCACCGCGACGGAGATGTGCTTGCGCTCGGTTCGCATCTCAACGAGGAGATCCTCGAGCCGATGGTGCTCAGGCGTGACCATAAGCGGCCGAACCATCGACCGCGCTGAGGTCGTGGTCCACGACCCGTTCTCGAGACGGAGCAGATCCTTGGCATGGATGAACCCGAGGCAGTGATCGAGGTCGTTCTCGTGGATGACGATCCGGGTCCTGCCGGTTCGATGCGCCTCCGCCGCGACCTCGGCGGCTGTCGAATCTCCGGGCATCGAGACGATGTCGCGGCGCACCGTCATCGCGTCGGCAGCCGTCAGGCCTGACAGTTCGAGCGATCGCGTGAGGAGTTGGTGGTCCTCGGCCTTGATGTCGCCGTGGCCCGCTGACTCGTCGAGCAGGAGGATGAGGTCGGTCGGCGAGTGCGCCATGGCGCGCTCGTCCTGTGGCTCGACACCGACGAGGCGGACCACCACATTCGCCAGGCCGTTGAGCAGCCAGATGATCGGCTGGAAGACGCGGACGAAGGCACGAAACGGTCGGGCAAGCAGGAGCGACGAGCGTTCGGGGTCGGAGATTGCCCAGGACTTGGGGGCCATTTCGCCAACGACCATGTGGAGGAAGACGACCAACGACAAGCCGAGCGTGAACCCGATCACGTGCAACGTCGTGTCTGACAGGTCGACCCACTCACCGAGTGCACCTTCGATGATGTGCGCGATGGCCGGCTCGGCCACGGCACCGAGGCCCAGCGAGCACATCGTGATGCCGAGCTGTGCGCCGGCGAGCATCAAGGTGAGCTCACGGATACCTGCCAATGCCGACACGGCTCGCTTGTTGCCGTCTGCCGCGAGCTGTTCGATCCGGGAGCGACGTGCCGCGAGGAGCGCGAATTCGGCAGCAACGAAAAAGCCATTGAGTGCGAGCAGCGCGATTGCCAGCGCGAGTGCACCCCACTGCACGCTGAAGCCCGTCTCGGCCACCTCTGCAGCGATCATGCGTCGCCGCCGTCAGCAGTGTCTTCGTGATCGGGGATGCCATCGCCGTCGTCGTCATTGTGGGCGATGCCGGCAGCAGGATCGAGCTGCAGGAGCACCTGGGTAATGGCGAACTCTTCAACCTCGAGCACCTCGAGCCGCATCCCGTCGACAAGCACCGAGTCGCCGACCTCGCCGATCCGTTCGAGCCGGTCGAGGACCAGCCCGGCCACGGTGTCGTACTCGCCGTCTGGCAGCGTGAAGCCGGTGTAGCGCTCGATCTCGTCTGGCCGCGACGTGGCCGCGATCGACCAGACGCCGGGTTCGACTTCGAGGTACTCCCCTGGCACGTTCGGGTCGTACTCGTCCTCGATCTCACCGACGAGTTCTTCGACGAGGTCTTCGAGCGTGACCACGCCGGCCGGCGCGCCGTACTCGTCGATGACGACGGCCATCTCGGTCGAGTGCAACTGCAACTCACGCAACACCACGTTGAGACCCGCCGCCTCAGGGACGACCAAGACGTCGTGCAACAGCCCCTCGATCGGTGTGGTCTCGTACTCGTTGCGCGGCACGCCGAGCAGGTCCTTGGCGTGCACCAGGCCGGTGACCTTGCCGTTCTCGTCGACAACGGGGAATCGCGAGTGGTGCGATGCCATTCGCTCACGCAAGCCGGCCGCCGTCGCAGTCGCGTCGATCATCACGACTCTGTTCCACGGCACCATGGCATCGGACGCTTCCAAGTCGCCGAAGTCGATGGCCCGTTCGAGCAGCGATGCCTGCGACACCGTCAACTGGCCGCTCTCGGCTGACGAATCAACGATGAAGTCGAGCTCGTCGGTGGACACCGAACCGTGGAGTTCTTCGACTGGTTCAATACCGAGCAACCGCAGCAACCGGTTCGCTGAGCCGTCGAACAGCCTGATCAAGGGGCTCGCCACCCGCATGAACACCAACGTCGAGCCGGCCAGACTCCGCGCCACCGGCTCGGGCTTGGCGATGGCGAGGTTCTTCGGGGCCAACTCGCCGAACACCATCTGAGCGATCGTGGCGAAGACGAACGCCAAGGTGATCGAAATGCCGAAGCTCGCCGATTCGCCGATGCCCACCGCCGTGAAGATCGGGTCGAGCGCCCCGGCGATGGCCGGCTCGGCGATGAAACCCAAGACCAGCGATGTGACCGTGATTCCGAGCTGTGCGCCGGAGAGCATGAAGCTCAGGCGCTTGTGGACCTGGATCGCCCGTTTGGACTTGCGGTCGCCGCCGTCGGCCGCCTCGACGAACTTTGCACGCCGAGAAGCGACGTACGCGAACTCAGCAGCAACGAAGTATCCGTTGGCGGCAATCAACAACACGACGCCCACCAGCCCAAGAGCGATGGTCATCAGTGAGGTGACCCCGGACTGGGAGGGTGCTGGGCAGCTATCGAGCAGCTACCCAGGCAGGGTTGGTCTTCGTCGGACATGAGTAGAACGATGATATCCAGTGCGAAGGCCCGCTCCGTGCTCCGATGATCCAGGGGGCGAGTTCGAGCACCCCGTCGCGCAGGCGCACACGACGAACTATGTTGCCCGTATGACCAACTTCCATGACCTCGAAATGACGTCGATCACCGGCGAACAGGTGAGCTTCGACCAGTACAAGGGCAACCTTGCGCTGGTCGTCAATGTCGCGAGCGCTTGAGGCCTCACGCCTCAGTACGCAGGTCTGCGTGCGCTTCACAATGACAACGACGACGTCGTCGTGCTCGGCTTTCCGTGCAACCAGTTCGGTGCGCAGGAGCCAGGCAGCGACGCCGAGATCCTCGAGTTCGTGACGTCGAAGTTCGACGTCAACTTCCCGATGTTCTCGAAGATCGAGGTGAACGGCGACGGTGCCGCTCCCCTCTATCAGCTCCTCAAAGAGGCCCAGCCGAGCGACGCCGACAGCGCCGACATCACGTGGAACTTCGAGAAGTTCCTCGTCGACAAGGCCGGCAACGTGGTCAAGCGGTACGCACCGCCGACCACGCCGGAAGAGGTCGCCGCCGACCTCGATCAGTTCCGCTGATCAACTGACACCGAGTCAACGGCCGCCATCTCCCATCGGAGGTGGCGGCCGTTGCGCGTCCGACAACTCTCCACGTTGTGGCATCGATCCTGCCAATCGACCAGACTGAGCTGGTCCGTCAAGCAGCATCGAGACCGGAATGAGCATCGCCTTCACTCACAACGCCAGCCCGACGATCGGCGTCGAGCTGGAACTCCACCTCGTCGATGCCACCACCGGCGACTTGGTGTCGGCTTCCAACGAGCTGTTGGCCGAGATGTCAGTGGGATTTCCCGACAACGATCACCCGAAGGCCAAGCACGAACTGTTCCAGAGCACGGTCGAGATCATCACCGGCGTTTGCGACACGCCCGCTCAGGCCCGCGCCGATCTGACGGCGACGTTTCAAGAGCTCCACGCCACCGC
>JAJCXU010000241.1 GCA_029263275.1 Ilumatobacter sp. | reverse complement strand
TCAAAGGCGCCTACACCTACGGCACCGAGACGCTCGCCGACGGCAGCACTGCGAAGACCTTCGACCTGGCTGTCGACACCGCCAACCATTTCGAGGCCGAACGCCTGCTCTCGGCGACCTACCCCCTCGCCGATCACGTCGATGCGATCGCCCACGCGGCGAGCGCCGGCCGACGCGGCGCCGTCAAGGTCGCCTTCGACCTGCGAGACCCTGACCAATGACCCGCTCACACTCGTCCCAAATCCTGCGCTCAGGTCCCGCTCTGCGGGACCCTGCCGCAGGATTTTCGGGATTTTGCCGCACTGGAGACACCTGATGCCCCGCCCCGGATTTGTTCTCGACGTCGATCGTTCGACGCCACCCATGCTGTTCTGGCGCGGCGAGAACTTCAGCCTCGAACGCCTCCCCGCTGATCGCAGCCGGGTCATCTATCCCCCTGAACCATTGGCCGGGATCGACGACGTCGACGGCGCCATCCGCAACGCACTCCTCAACCCGATGGATGCCGAACCGCTGCCGACGCTGCTCAAGCCCGACATGAAGCTGACGATCTGCTTCGACGACGCATCGCTCTCCTTGCCGAAGATGCGTCAACCCGACACGCGCCAGCGCATCATCGAAGCCGTGCTCGAAATGGCAGCCGAGGCGGGAGTCGACGACGTCCACCTCATCGCTGCGCTCGGTCTGCACCGGCGGATGCACGACTACGAACTCAAGCACGTGCTCGGCGACCGCATCTTCGACGCGTTCCACCCGCGCGGCACGCTCTATCAGCACGATGCTGAGGACTACGACAACCTGGCGATCATCGGCGAGACCGAAGAAGGCGAAGTCCTCGAGATCAACAAGCGTGTCGCCGAGTCCGATCTTGTCGTCTACGCCAACGTCAATCAGGTCGCGATGGACGGTGGCTGGAAGTCGATCACCACGGGCGTCGCGTCGTATCGGTGCCTCAGCTTCCACCACAATCCGAAGACGCTGCAGAACACCCGCAGCCTGATGGATCGCCATCACAGTGATCTCCACAAGAGCCTCTGGCGGATGGGCAAGGTCCTGCGGGACAGCGGCCCCCAGGTGTTCACGGTCGAGACGACGTTGAACACGAACACGTTCCCGAAGCCATTCGACTTCCTCGCCAAGCGCGAATGGGAGTGGAACGCCAAGGATCGGGCGACCTACCTCGCCACGCAGAAGTCGTTGAGCGCGATGCCGGTGAAGGCCCGACGCAAGATCATGCACAGCATCGAATCGCCGTACGAGATGACCTCGGTGCAAGCTGGATTCACACCGACCGTGCACGAAGAGACGCTGAAGAATGTCTACGCCCAGCACCTCGTCGAGGTCGAAGGCCAGACCGACATCTTGACCATGGGCATCCCCTACATCTGCCCGTACAACCCCGAAGGCATCATGAACCCCATCCTCGTGATGTGCATGGGTCTCGGGTACCTGTTCAACATGTACCGCGGCAAGCCGCTTGTGCGCGAAGGCGGCGTCATCATCATGACGCACCCCACCTACCGCGACTTCAACCCGGTCCATCACCCGAGCTACATCGACTTCTTCGAAGAGGTGCTGCCCGACTCGACCGATCCGGCAGTGATGAGCGAGAAGTGGGAGAAGAAGTACGCCGAGGATGAGTGGTACCGCCACCTGTACCGCACGGGCAACGCCTACCACGGCGTGCACCCGTTCTATGCCTGGTACTGGGGAGCACACGGCCAGCAGCACGCAGGCAAGGTCATCATCGTCGGCGGAGACGCCCCGACGGTTCGCCGTCTCGGCTTCACGCCGGCCTCCACGATGAACGATGCCTTCGAGATCGCCAGCGACGTCGTCGGCCGGTCGCCATCGATCACCCACCTCCACGTCCCGTCGGTCCTCGTGGCCGACGTGAAGTAGGAACATCTCGCGATGTCGAAGCCGTACCTGAAGAAGGCGCAGCAACTCGCTGGCAAGGCCGAAGGCGCCGTCCGCACGGCAACAATGCCCTTGCGCAACTTCGGGTTCCCGTACCGGACCCCGACGGTTCCCCGCGGCGTCGACGTGCCGCCCGAGGTGTCGGGACTCGGCGCTCACTACGACACGGAGTGGGCACGCCGCCCACTCGCCTCTGGGGTGCGTGGCGTCATCACCGAAGGACCGATTCGTCTCGCGGCACGGGTGCTGACCAACCCCGAGGTCACCGGCGTCGACCGGCTGGCCGACTTGGCCCGGTTGGAGGACCCGCCGGCAGTCATCTTCGCTCCGACTCATCACAGCCATTTCGACACCGGCGTGATGATTCGGTCGATCCCGACCGTGTGGCGTCGTCAACTGGTCGTCGCCGCTGCGGCTGACTACTTCTTCGACAAGAAATGGAAGTCGGCCATCTCGGCGCTGTCGCTCAACGCTGTGCCGATCGACCGCGAGTCGACGGGCCGCACATCCAGCGACCTGCTCTCGGGTCTGATCGCCGATGGATACAGCCTCGTGATCTATCCCGAGGGCGGACGCTCCCCCGACGGGTGGGGCCAAGACTTCAAGGGCGGCGCGGCCTATCTGTCATCGAAGACCGGCGCACCGGTGGTACCCGTCTTCATCGATGGCACCGGCGCCATCTTCGGCAAGGGCATGAAGCGCCCAAAGCCGGGCAGCACGAAGATCGTGTTCGGCTCCGCTCTCTCCCCCACCGAAGGCGAGTCGACCCGTCGATTCAACGCTCGGATCGAAGCGGCCGTCACCGTGCTCGGCGACGAAGCAATCACCGACTACTGGTCGGCACGCCAACGCGCGGCACGCGGCGAGAGCCCCGCACTCACCGGACCCGAACACACCAGCTGGCGCCGCGACTGGGACCTCGCCGACCGCCGCAAACTCGGCGCCGCCGGCAAACGCCGCCGCCAAAAGCGCACCTGGCCCGACCTCGGCTGACACTCCCCGCTGAGCTGACGATCCCCTCCACCCAGAGAGACAACGTCGACTCACGCACAACGGCCCGCCCCGCTCCCCCAAAGGAAGCGAAGCGGGCCAAAGCAAGACGTGTCGCAGCTGACGAACAGGACCTCCCGGCCGAGCGTCAGCGAGTCGGGCGCCAGCCCGAGAAAATGAGTGCAGCGACGGAGTCGCTGTTGGCGGCGTCAGCCGCCGTTGCCGTCAGGCAACCACTCACCAACCCCAGCCCCAGTTCCAGCGGAACGGCTTGCCGTGGCAGGCCAGCGGGTCGACGCTGAATCCTGAACCGTCGGTGAGGTTCACCGCCGGCGCCATGATGACGTCACCACGAACCGTGACGTTGTCGAGGTTCGCGAGGGCAACGAGCGCGATGCCGTCGTTCGCGAGGGTGTTGTAGGTGGCCCCGTAGTCAACATCGCTCGATGCGTCCGGACCATATGCGTCGGTGCCGATGCCGTCGATGTTCCGATTGGCGAACAGCCAGTCGACCGCGATCGGGTCGATGCCGAGCGTTGCGACGCCGTCGTCGAACAGATCATCGACGTTGGCCGCAAGATCGTCTCCGTCGACGATGCGCTGATCGCCAGCGTCGTCGAGGCCGAACTTCTCTTCGACTCCGGTCTGCAGCACGACGAG
>JAJCXU010000240.1 GCA_029263275.1 Ilumatobacter sp. | reverse complement strand
TAACCAGTGACAGTCTCGATCGCCATGGCGTGATCCTGGCACGCCTGGTGCTGCCGCCTCCCGTCGGCGACTTGGCTGGTTGTCCAGGTGGTGAGCGACGAACCACGTCGTGTGCGATCGCTCGGGCAGGCTCACAGATCGCCCGCGAATGCGCAGTAGCTTCTCGACCTGTGAACGATGCAAGCGAGGCCACGATGTCAACGCCATGGTGGAAGGAGGCGGTTGTCTACCAGATCTACCCCCGCTCGTTCGCCGACGGGAACGGTGACGGCGTCGGCGACCTGGCCGGCATCATCGAGAAGGTGCCGTACATCGCAGGCCTCGGCGTTGATGCGATCTGGCTCTCGCCGATCTTCACGTCGCCGATGCACGACTTCGGCTACGACGTGGCCGACTACTGCGACATCGACCCCGTCTTCGGCACGCTCGACGACATGGACACGCTCGTAGCGGCCTGCCATGCGCACGGTCTGCGCATCACGCTCGACTGGGTGCCGAACCACTCCTCACATCAGCACGCATGGTTCGTCGATTCGCGTTCGTCGCGAGACTCCGCCAAGCGCGACTGGTATGTGTGGCGAGATCCGGCCGCCGACGGTGGACCGCCGAACAACTGGCGTGCGGAGTTCGGCGACATGCCCGCGTGGACCTTCGACGAGACCACTGGCCAGTACTACCTCCACCTGTTTCTGCCCGAACAGCCCGACCTCAACTGGTATCACCCCGATGTCGAGGCGGCGATGCACGACACGCTCCGCTTCTGGCTCGATCGTGGCATCGACGGATTCCGAGCCGACGTCATCAACCTGATCGGCAAGGACCCGGCACTGCTCGACCTTCCCGACGGGCCGGGCAAGCCGATCCTCACGGTCGATGAGCCGGCGACGCATCGGATGCTGCGAGGCATCCGCGAAGTGCTCGATTCCTACCCGCACTCGCCGATGATGGTCGGCGAGGTCTGTCTGTTCCAGCCGGGGCAGGTCGCCTCGTACCTCGGTGTGGGAGACGAATTGCACCTCGCGTTCGACTTCCGGGCGATCTTTGCGCGCTGGAATGCGTCGCACTTCCGCCGCACGATCGCGGCCATTCAACACGACTCACTTGAGGACCCTGAAGCGGGCTCATGGCCCACATGGGTGCTGTCGAACCACGACCAGCCTCGTCATCGCGAGCGTTATGGCAGCGAAGCTCGGGCGCGTGCTGCGGCGATCATCTCGCTCACGCAGCGAGCCACGCCGTACCTCTACGCGGGTGAGGAACTGGGCTTGCCCGACGCACCGATTCCTCCGGAGGCAGTGGTGGACCCAGGGGGGCGAGACGGATGCCGCGCGCCGATTCCGTGGACGGCCGATGATGGCCATGGCTGGGGCACACCAACGTGGCTGCCGTTCGTGACCGATGCCGCCACGCTCGCTGCCGATCAGCAGGAGGATGACGACACGTCCATGTTGTCGCTGTACCGCCGGCTGCTCGCGCTGCGCCGAAGCTCGACCGCCCTCCGATCCGGGTCCCAGGACCTGTTCGACGTGGGCGACGATGTGGTGGCCTGGACCCGCCGTGACGGTGACGACGAGTTGGCCATCGCCGTCAACTTCGGAGCCTCAGGTGTGGAGGTCGATCTCTCTGGCCACGTTGTCGAAGGATCGGTCCGACGCGACGTCCCGTTCGATGGGCAGCTCGCGCCTGATGAGGCCGTCATCCTGCGGCGCTGACCTGCTCGCGGGTCACCTCGTGTGCGGGCCCGTCCGCTGGATGTGCCAGCATCTTTCATCAATCCGGCGCAGAGGTGCGACGGCACGACTCAGTACGGAGCGCGATGATGCACATTCCTGCCACGATCGACGAAGTCACCGCAGCCTGGCTCGCGGCGGCCACAGGGCTCGACGTCACGGCGATCGACACAGAGATCATCGGCGTCGGCATTGGCGTGAGCAGCGCGGTCTATCGACTGCACCTCACCGGGAACGATGTCCCCGAGACGTTGGTCCTCAAGCTCTCGGCGCTCGACGAAGCAGCGGTGTTCACCTGCTCGATGTTGCGGATGTACGAACGCGAGGTGAAGTTCTTCCACGAACTGGTCGATCGGTCACCCATCCACGTGCCGAATGGGTTCGGTGGCGCCGTGTCCGATGACGGCACGTCGTACTTCCTCTTGATGGAGGACAAGGGCGGCCATCGCGTCATCGATCAGATCGAAGGGATGGAGATCTCCGACGCCGAACGGGCGCTTGACGAGCTCGCGCGGTGGCACGCCGAATTCTGGGGCGACGCGGATCGGTTCGTTGAAACCGGGGCCGCCGTCAGCCTGGCCGACCCGATCTACCTCGCGGTGCTGCCGGTCGTGTTTGCCGAAGGGTGGGAGAAGGTCAGCAGCCTGATGGATGTTCACCCGGCCATCGGTCGGGTCGCACCGCGCTGGGCAGAGGCCATGCCGTCGATGCTGGCCACGCTGTCCACCTCGCCGACAACGGTCTGTCATGGCGACTACCGCGCCGACAACATCTTCTTCGATACTGATGACGCGCCGGTACTCCTCGACTTCCAGCTGACCGGGCTGGGGTCACCGTCGTACGACCTGGCGTACTTCGTCACGCAGAGCCTCCTGCCCGATGTTGCAGCAACGCACGAGCGCTCATTGTTCGACCGCTACATCGGCGGGCTGCACGCGGCAGGTGTGTCACCCGACGACACGGGTCGCTTGTGGGACGACTATCGAGTCGCGTCGCTCTTCTGCCTCGTGTACCCGATCGTTGCATCGCGCGGGATGGACTTCGACGATCCGCGGCAGTTCGCGCTGATCGAAACGATGAACCGCCGATGTGCTCGCGCTATCGAAGCCCTGGACTTGGAAGCACTCCTCGTTTGAGCAGACGGGGTCGGCCCACGGGCAGCGACGTGTCCACTCGTCAGTCGTGGGTGGCAGCTGACAAGCTCAGGCCCACATGACGTTGCACCGCGCAGAGCATCACGACGCAATCATCGAGGGCGTCGATCGTGTCTGCGCCGATTTCGACGATGAGTATTGGTCGCAGAAGGATCGCGACCACGAGTTCCCGTGGGACTTCTACAACGCCATGGCAGCTGGCGGATGGGTCGGCATCGCGATTCCGGAGCAGTACGGCGGAGGTGGCCAAGGCATCGCCGAAGGCGCGCTCGTGCTGAATCGGGTTGCTGCCTCGGGGGCGGCGATGAACGGGTCGACCGCTCTGCACTTGACCATGTTCGGTCTTGCTCCGGTGGTCAAGTTTGGCAACGAACAGCTGAAGGACACCTTCTTGCCGCGTGCTGCCGCCGGGGAACTCCACGTCGCGTTCGGTGTCACCGAACCCGACGCCGGCACCGACACGAGCCGCATCTCGACGCGAGCGGCCGACGACGGCTTGGGTGGTTTCGTTGTCTCCGGTCGCAAGATCTGGACGTCCAAGGCGCTCGAGTCCGAGGTGTGTCTGCTGCTCGCCCGCACCGACGGATTGCCGGGCGAGGGGTTCGGCGGATTGTCCCTCTTCCTCGTCGACCTCGATCCGCAGTACTGCGACATTGCTCCGATCCCGAAGCTGGGTCGCAATGCGGTGGCCTCGTGCGAGGTGGCCTATGACGGGCTCCCGGTGGAAGGGTGGCGGCTTGTTGGCGAGCGCGGGCGGGGTTTCCAGCACATCCTGCACGGTCTCAACGCTGAGCGCATCCTGCTCGCCTCGATGGCGTGCGGAATCGGCGAGGTCGCGCTGCGTCGAGCCATCGGCTACGCCCAAGAGCGTGAGGTCTTCGGCCGTCCGATCGGCAAGAACCAGGCGGTGTCGCACCCGTTGGCCAAGGCCCACATGGACCTGCAGGCGGCGTACACGATGATGTTGGTTGCCGCCGAGCGGTACGACGCCGGACTCGAATGCGGCGAGCAGGCCAACACGGCCAAGTACCTCGCTGCCGAAGCGTCCTACTTCGCCGCGGATCAGGCAATCCAGACCCACGGCGGCCTGGGCTACGCGACCGAGTATCACGTCGAGCGGTACTGGCGCGAAGCTCGCCTGCAACGCCTCGCCCCCGTCAGCCAAGAGATGACCCTCAACTACATCGCACACAACGTTCTCCACCTCCCCAAGTCCTACTGAGTCCCTCTCAAGTCACAGCGGGGCCGGGTACATCTGTGACTCAGTCACAGCGGGGCCGGGTGCATCTGTGACTCGATCGGTGAGCGTCGCGGTGAGTCGGTTGGCGCAGGATTCGGCGATGACACGCTCCCCACGCAATCTCGACGAAGCCGATTGGTTCCACGTGTTCAACCGTGGCGCTGACCGTCAGGACATCTTCAGCCTCGACGGTGACCGGTCGCTCTTCGAATCACTGTTGGCCAGCACCCTCGACGCGACCGGGGTGGAGTTGCACGCCTACGCCTTGATGACAAACCACTTCCACCTGCTCGTTCATGCCTGTGATGGCCGACTCTCGGCGTTCATGCACCAATTGTGCAGCCGGTATGCAGCGGCGTACAACCAGCGGACGGGGCGAACTGGGCCGCTGTTTGAGGGACGGTTCCGTCACGTGCCGATCACCGATGATGATCATCTTCTGGCGGAAGCCCGGTACATCGAACGCAATCCGCTCAGCTTCGTGCCTCCCGCTGCACTCGCCAACTACCGCCATGCAAGCCTCGGCGTCTACGTCGGTCGGCGCGATGCTCCGGACTGGCTCTCGACGTACATGTTGGAGCAGCTGCTCGACCCCTCTGACTACTTGGTGTTTGTCCTGGAGGATCAGGACTCCGACCTCGTCGATCACCCGCTCCTTGATCCGACCGGGGGCATCATGGTCGCGGACATCGTCCAGTCGATGACTGCGCTCTCAACGGTCAACCCGGTTGAGCGTCCCGGCCCTGAACGCAACCTCGCGCTCGCCATCGCCATCCAGCTCCGCCTGGGAACGTCGCGCGAGTTGGCCGAACTGTTCGGGATGTCGGCCGCCGGAGTGCGTCAGGCTGCCCGGCGCGGTCGAATCGCGATCGAGACCGATGAACGGGTTGAGAGGCTCCGCATCCGAGTGATGGCGCACGTACGACAAGCGGCCTGAGTCACAGATGTACCCGGCCCCGCTGTGACTTTGCTGGCAGTGAATCAGCAGACGGCGCGGACGTAGGGGTAGGGGTTGACGGCGGTGCCGCCGCCGGGGTGGATCTGGAGGTGGAGGTGGGGTGTGCCGGCGTTGCCGGTTTGACCGACCGTGCCAATCTGCTCGCCCTGTGAGACCGAACGGTTGCCGCCGGTGAAGCCCTGCAAGTGGGCGTAGTAGTACTTCGTGCCGCTGTTGCCGGTGACCCACGCCGCGTTGCCGCCGAGGCGGTTGGTGGAGAATCGAACCGTGCCTGACTCGGCGGCGACGAGGGTCGTACCCGATGGAGCGATCATGTCGACGCCTTGATGACTCCGTCCTCCTGAGCGAGGCGCACCCCACGTGTCGGCGAAGGCGTAGTTGCCCCGGATCGGACAGACCATCCCGCGACCTGCGTTCGACGGCGGTGTGGTCGTCGGAGGAGTGGTGCCACCTGAGCCGCCACTTCCGGAACCGCTGTTCGAGCTGCCCGATGAACCGGAGTTCCCCGAACTCCCCGAAGAACCGGAATTGCTGCTCGAACTCGCCGCAGCCGCCGCGCGTTCAGCGGCTTGTCGATCTGTCGCGGCTTTGGCCTCGGCGGCAGCAGCCTCTTGGCGCGCCCGCTCCTCGCGTTGGCGCTGCAGCTCGAGCTCAATTGCCTCATCGATCTGGCGTCGTTCTTCGACTTCGATGAGTCGGGCGATCTCGTCTTCGGTCCGTTGTTGCAGGGCCGCGTAGTCGATCGTTGCCTGCTCGGCCTCGGCGCGTCGCTGCTCGAGGCGTTTGCGTGCGTCGGCAACCTCGACGATGACGGCGTCGAAGTCGTCGAGGTCAATCCTCGCGGCTTCCACCGTGACCGCAGCGAGCACCTCGGCGGTCAGGTTGTCGTTGGCGTCGTCGAAGTCGCCGAGCAGGATGAAATCGGAGCCGCCCGACTGGGTGAAGCGTCGTACGGCTGACACTTCGAGCGAACGGCGCATGTCGTTCGACTGGGCTTCGATTGCCGCAAGCTCCTGCTCGGCATCCGCAATCTCCAACGTGAGCGTGTCGATCCTCGACTCTGCGTCAAACAGGGCCTGTGCGGCCTCGTTGGCCCGGTCGCGTGCGTCCTGGATCTCGCGTGCAGCCTGTCGGGCTGCTTCGTTGTCGGTTTGCGCCTCAACCGGCACGGTGAGGCCGACCGCGGAGAGCCCGAGTGTCAGCACCACGGTCGCGGCGGCCAGACGGCGCACGGAGATGCGCGACAGAGGTGAGCGGGGGGACGTCACGGGATGCGACGCTACTGCGCTGGGTGGTCCGAGTGGCGGCGCGTCTGCGCAGCGGGAGACGGCGGGTGCAGGGCGCCGGTCAGAGCCAGTGGTTGACGGTTTCGGTGACCCGCTCGGCAACCCGCTGGAAGAGCCCACGGTCAGCCCACTCGTGGGGGTCGAGCAAGTCGCAATGCTGGAGATCTTCGTCGAGGTGCCGATCGAGCACGGCGATGACGTCAGGATCGAAGACGACGATGTTGGCTTCGTCGTCGTGACGTAGCGACCGTTGGTTGAAGTTGGCCGAGCCCACCGACGCAACCGTGCCGTCGACGGTCATCACCTTCGCATGCATCATCGACACTTCGTAGGTGCGGAGTGCAACGCCGGCTTCCAGCAGTCGCTGATATGACGCCTCGCCGGTGATCTGGATGAAGCGCTTGTCGGCGTGTCTGCCTGGCAGCATGATCTCGACCGAGAACCGTCTCGATGTTGCGATCGAGGGGCGCGGCTATTTCCAGATAAGGCGCCCGGACGGCACCACGGCCTACAGCCGGGCAGGCGCCTTCCAGCTCAGCCCGACGGGCGAGATCGTCACTGCCG
>JAJCXU010000239.1 GCA_029263275.1 Ilumatobacter sp. | reverse complement strand
TGCCTGGCAACCAGGCCAACGGCTCGAACCGTGTTGGTGTGCTGGCTGCGAGTGGAGCGGCGGTGGCGTCGTTCCGCACCTCGGGCGTCAACGGCATCGATCGTGCCAAGAAGATCCTGGTGCCGACTGTGGCAGGGTCACTGATCGGCTCGTTCGGCATCAGCCAGATCGCCGACGACACGTTCGAGACGATCTTCGGCTACCTGCTCATCCCGATCATCATCCTGACGATCTTCAAGCCCAAGCCGGCGGTCGACGCCGTGCCGTGGAGCGACCCGACGACGATGGCGGTGTTCTTCTGCATCGGGCTCTACGGCGGCGCGTTCCAAGCGGGCGTCGGGCTGGTGATGCTCGCCGCGCTGACCCGGGCCGGTTTTGATCTGGTCACCGCAAACAGCGTCAAGGTCCTCATCAACTTGGTCGTCACGGTGTTCGCCTTGCCCGTGTTCATCGCGCAAGGCAACGTCGTCTGGGCGCCCGCGCTCATCTTGGCGCTGGGCTTCATGGGTGGCGGTTGGTTTGGCGCCAAGCTCGCGGTCAAGGGCGGCGAGAAGCTGGTGCGCATCTTCATGGTCGGCGCGGCGCTCTACCTCGCGGCGCGCCTCATCGGGATCGTCTGAGTTCCCTGGTGTGAGCGAGGCGCGAGCTCCCTGCTGGTCCGACCATCAGACCAAAGCTAAGGTTTGGCTTTCGCACGATCAAGGAGACTTTCCATGGCCCACCCCAACACACTCGTCTTCGTCGACTTTGCGTCCGACGATGTGAACGCCGCCCGAGCCTTCTACGCGGAGGTCTTCAACTGGGAGGTCGAAGAACGCATCCCCGACATCTTTGCGCGCATCGTTCCGGGGCAGCACTTCCTCAATCCGGACGGCACGCCGAGCGAGATCGGCAGCCTGCACATGGGCATCTCGAATGCGGCCGATACCCGGCCACGCCCGCCGAGTGCCGACATCGAACCGACGCACCTCAACCCTGGTGGGCGGTCGATGCGGGCATGGATCATGGTCAGTCCTGACGACACCTTCGACCGCATCCTCGAAGCAGCCGAACGCCTTGGCGCGACGATCCTCTGGCGCGATCACTTCTGGACCGAGTTCGGCGGTGCCAACGCGTCGTTCCTCGACCCGTGGGGCAACCAGCTCATGTTGTGGAGCCACGAACTCGGTGTCGAAGTCGACGAAGAGACCCACGAAGTCATCGGCGACGTCCCGCTGCCCGATGGCTGGACCATCGAATAGCTCCGACGCTGGCGAGGTCAGGCCGCTGTGGCCGTTGCCTGGAATGGTGGGGGTTCGGCCCATTCGGGTTCTCGGGCGCCGACGGGCAAGATCGTTGAGCCGTCGGGTCGGATCAGGTAGAGCCGTCCGTTGACGGCGCGTCGACTTCGAATCGTGTTGGCGTGTTTCCATCGATCATGCGAACCGCACAATGGCATCGCGTTGGCTTGATCTGTCGCGCCACTCCCGGAGACCCATTCGGTGCGGTGATCGACATCGCAGAACGTGGCGGGAATGTCGCAGCCTCGATGGGTGCAGCTGGTGACCAGAAGTTGGGCTGCTTCTCGTGCCTTGCCGGTGAACAACCGTTGGGTCCGGCCCAAGTCGATGACGACGCTGTCGGCGTCGATGATCGCCCGGCGAACCCGCCCGGCAATCAGCGCTTTGAGTGCGACGTCAGGGTGGATTGAGGTGCCGGTGGTGGTGTGGCAGCGCCGCTTCGAGAGGTCCGCTTCCGTGGCGGTGAACGCCTCGTCGGGGAGCCCGAACATGTTGGAGCTGTCGGCGAGACCGTGGCCGGCCATGAAGTGTCCGGCGCTGACGTGGTCGATGACGATGTTGACGAGCGGGTCAGGCGTCTTGCCGTCAGCCGGCGCGGTCGCGTACGACATGAAGATCTGGTGTATGGCGTGGAACCGGCGCTGATCCGCGGTCCGCGGCAGCGGGTGGTTCAGTGCGTCGTCGCCGAACTCTCGGCGCCGTGTTTCGCAGTCACGTTCGAACTCGGCCTGCACGGCGAGTTCGAAGATTCTGGCCATCTCGACTGCTTGCTCCGGGCTGCCGCCTGCGGCATGGATCGTGATTGACCCGTCGTGTTCGTGAACACTTGCGGTGGAGTGTTCTTCGCGAAATTGCTGGTCGTCGAACGCGCCGTCGGTGTCGGCCTGGTTGATGAAGTGTTGGACGGCGGTGTCGAAGTCGTTGAACTCCAACAGCTCGGCATGCTCGAGTAGTAACGGTGCGAAGTCAGCGAACTGATCGCCGGCACGCGGATGAGCCTGAGCAGTGGCGAGTCGGTCGACTTGGTCAACGCCGATCTGCCCAGCCAGTAGTGCGTCGCCGACGGTTGGGTGTTGGTTGATCAGGTCGGCGCGTTTGCGGATCCGGTTGGCTTGAGCTCCTGAACAGTTGAGCGTTCCCTTCAGGTAGGCGCGCATCGACCGGTAGCCCTCGTCGCGGTATGACGCTCGGGCAGCGACCACCGCAACGGCGGCATCTTGCCGTGCTTGGGCAGCGCGTTTTGCCAGTTCGGTTTCGGCGATGACCGCGTCGAGTTCTACCTGCGACATCGTCGCGAGGTTCTCGATGAGTGCTCCGAACATGTGTTTCATTCTAGCGCCCTGAGCCGGGCTGTCTACCCCTGTGAGCTGGGGTGATGTGACTCCGTCGGCGTGTGCTCGTACGTTCGTCGGAGACCGCGATAGCGCGGCCGGAGCAGGGCGATCCTCGCGACGTTTCGGCCGATCGAGTCTCGGCGCGACGGGCCGCCGAGACGTCGCGGTAGGTGCCTCTGCGGCCACGACACTGGCACGGGAATGTGAAGGAATTTCTTGTTCGAGTTCTGCGGTGGCCGCCAGCCTCGAGTCACGTGAGATCCGAGGCCGACGGCACCGGCCAGATTTCAGCGGTGTGGATCTCGTCCGTTCCAGGCGACGAGGCGGTCGATGGCGGGGGCGTCGTCGGCGATTGTGACTTGCTCGGCGAACGGGATGGCGACCTCGTCGAGGCCCATCGCGGCGGAGATCTCTTCGAAGATGGCGCGGCGATTCTCCGCGGGCAGGAAGTCGCGCTCCGCGAGTGCTGCGTTGACGACGGTGTCGTCCCACTCGGGCCGTTGCCCGGTCGCGGTGGCGAGGTCCCAGGTGTGGACGGTGAGTTCGGAGAAGTAGGACGACAGGACTTTGGCACCGTTCCCTTGGACCCAGGGCAGCGCCATCGGCTGTTCGAGCACGGCATCGTCGCTCCACGCGTCTGTGGCCTGGCGCGCGGCGGCATTCCAGGCGTCAGCCCAACCGTCGTCGGGCACGGGGGTCTCGGTGACGGCGAAGGGATCGTCGCCCTGCGCCAGCGCGGTGATGCGGCCGAGCACGCCGATGAGGTGCCCAATCATGGTGCGCACGTCCATCTCTGCGCACGGCGTCGGGGCGCCGAACTGGTCGGGCTGCACGCCTGCGATGACCGCCGCCCCGGTGGCGATCGCGCTGTCGAGGATTGCTCGCGGGTCGGGCCGGTTGCCAGCGGTGGGGGTCGATGAGGTGTGCTGTTGTTGATCGTTCATGCATGCCATCTTCCCGGTCAAAGTGGCCACCTAGTGACCACATTTGGTGAGAAATGAGTCGGGGGCACACCGCTCGGACCGGCAACGGGGCTGTGATCGTGTCGAAACACGGCGTTTACCGAGTGGTCTTATGGTCGGACCACTATGAGTGCGAAGCGCCTGACGGCCACACCTGACACCTGCTTCTGGGGGTACCTCGACGCGGCCGAAGCGCCGGTGCTGAGCGTCGATCCTGGCGAGACGATCACGATCGAAGCGGTGACCCACCACTCCGGCGACGCGCCCGACCTGTTGATGGACGACGGCGTGCGTGCGATCTGGGACGGCATTGCCCCGGAGACCCGGACGCCGGGAGTACACATCATGACTGGCCCGATCGAGGTGCGCGGTGCGAAGCCGGGCGACACGCTGCGTGTCGAGTTGCTGTCGATGTCGCCGCGGATGCCGTACGGCTCGAACTTGGCCGCCAATTGGGGGCTCTTCCACGAGCAGTTCGGCAAGGAACGCATCACGATCTACGAACTGGTCGACCCCGACCCCGAGGGCGGCTTCCCGACCGCTGCGCGACCGATGTTCGGCTTCGACTTCACCGCGATGGAGCTGTATGACCTGCCCGGCGTGATCTCCGAACCGAACCCGGCTGAACGGCAGTCATTCGGCCGACCGGTACAGGTGCCGGTGCGACCGCACCTCGGCGTGATGGGCGTCGCTCCGGAAGGTGGACGGGTGAGCAGCATTCCGCCGGGCGTGTTTGGCGGCAACGTCGACAACTGGCGCTTCGGCCCCGGAGCGACTGTGCACTATCCAGTGTTCCACGAAGGCGCGGGCTTCTATGTCGGCGATCCGCACTTCGCCCAGGGCGACGGTGAGATCTGCGGCACGGCCATCGAGGCGTCGCTCGACGTCACGCTGCGCCTGTCGCTTGCCGACGACCTCCCCGTCGCTGCACCGCTGCTCCGCGCCGACACCCACTTCTACACGCACGGCTTCTCCGGCGGCGTCGAGGAGGGGGTCGACGGGCTCGGCAACGCGATGGCGATGGCCGCCGAACAGATGTTGAGACTGATGGTCGATCGTGGTGGCTTCACGATGGATGAGGCCTATTCGTTGGCCTCGGTCGCCGTCGACATGGGCGTCACCCAAGTGGTCGACGGCGTCGTCGGATGCCATGCCGGCATTGCGCATTCGATCATCGACCGCTGACGCGCGAACATCATCTCGATGCATCTCACACCACACGAGCAGGAACGGCTGATGATTCATGTCGCCGCCGACGTCGCCCGGGCCCGCCAGGGTCGCGGACTTCGTCTCAATCACCCCGAGGCGACGGCAATCCTCACCGACTGGGTGCTCGAAGCAGCTCGTGACGGGCGCACCGTGGTCGATCTGATGGAGGCCGGACGGCACGTACTCACTCGTGACGATGTCATGGAAGGCATTGCCGAGATGATCCACGACGTGCAAGTCGAAGCGACGTTCCCCGACGGAACCAAGCTGGTCACACTGCACGACCCGATCGGCCCCGGGGCGGCGTCGTGATCCCCGGTGAGGTCATCGGGCCCGACGACGAGATCGAGATCAATGTCGGCCGCGACGTCACGACGCTGCGTGTCGAGAACGCTGGCGACCGTCCGATCCAGGTCGGGTCGCACTATCACTTCGCTGAAGCAAACCCGTCGCTGCGCTTCGATCGCGAGGCAGCGCGGGGGCAACGGCTCGACGTGCCGGCCGGAACCGCGATCCGATTCGAGCCGGGCATCGCCACCGATGTTGACCTGGTTCCATTGGTCGGCGATCGCATCGTCGTCGGTTTGCGCGGCGAGACCGGCGGCCCGCTCGACGACCCTGCTGATAACCCTGCTGATAACGGAGAACGAGGAGCCTCGGCATGAGTCGGATCAGGCGCGATCGGTATCGCAATCTGTACGGCCCGACGTCCGGCGACCGCATCCGCCTGGCGGACACTGAACTGTGGATCGAGGTCACCGAGGATCACTGTGCAGGTGGCGACGAGGTGGTGTTCGGCGGCGGCAAGGTCATCCGTGAGTCGATGTGGCAGTCGACGCGCCCTCGCGCTGAGGGGGCTCCCGACCTCGTCTTCACCGGAGCCGTCATCCTCGATCACTGGGGCATCGTTAA
>JAJCXU010000238.1 GCA_029263275.1 Ilumatobacter sp. | reverse complement strand
TACATGTACGGCGAACGGCGGATTGACAGGACGGGGCACGTCGAGGAGATCGTCGCTGCACTGCCGACGCTCGAACACGTCGTGCGGATCCCGTATCTCGATGCCGCAGGAACCGACGGGTGGACGCCACTGCTTGCGGAGCATGAGCCGCTTGAGTTTGAGCCGGTGCCGTTCGATCACCCGCTCTATGTGCTCTTCTCCTCGGGGACGACCGGGCTCCCCAAGCCGATCGTGCATGGACATGGTGGCATCACGCTCGAACACGTGAAGGCGTGGTCGCTGCACTACGACCTGCGCCCCGGCGAGCGCGTCATGTGGTTCACCACCACCGGGTGGATGATGTGGAACTTCCTCACCTCAGGTCTGCTCGTCGGTGCAACCGTCGTCCTCTTCGACGGTGACCCAGCCGCACCCGATCTCCTCGAACTCTGGCGTGTCGCTGCCGACGAACACGTTGATGTGTTCGGCGTGAGCGCCCCGTTCCTCATGGCCTGCCGCAAGGAAGGCCTGCGGCCCGGGGACGACCTCGACCTGTCGCGGGTGCGGCACCTCGGTTCGACTGGTGCCCCGCTGCCGGTGGAAGGATTCCAGTGGGTCCCCGAAGCGGCGGGCGCGCACATCCAGGTCGGGTCGATGAGCGGTGGTACCGACGTGTGTACGGCCTTCGTCGGCACGGCGCCGATGTTGCCGATTCGGGCGGGCGAGATCGGTGCTCGAATGCTCGGCTGCGACGTGCAGGCGTTCCGACCCGACGGATCGCGGTGCGACGCGGGCGAGACCGGTGAACTCGTGATCGCCGCGCCGATGCCGTCGATGCCTGTCGGCCTGTGGGGCGACGAATCGGGGGAGCGATATGCGTCCACGTACTTCGAGACCTTCCCCGGTGCCTGGCACCACGGTGACTGGATCACGTTCTTCGATGACGGCGCCTGCGAGATCACCGGGCGGTCCGATGCCACGCTCAACCGTGGCGGCGTGCGCCTGGGAACGAGCGACTTCTACGTCGTGGTCGATTCGATGCCGGAGATCGCGGACAGCGTGGTGGTCCATCTCGAAGACTCCTCTGGCGAAGGCCGAGCCGGCGAACTGATCTTGCTGGTGGCCTGCACCGATGGTGCGACCCTCGACGACGGACTCGTGACCCGGATCAAGACGGCGCTTCGCTCCGAGCTGTCGCCGCGCCACGTTCCCGATGTCGTCGACTCACTGCCCATGATCCCGCGCACACTGTCGGGCAAGAAGCTCGAGGTGCCGATCAAGCGGATGCTGCTGGGCACGCCCGCTGCTGAAGCGGCGTCGCGAGACTCATTGGCCAACCCCGCCGCTCTCGACCATGTCGAGGCGTGGGTTCAGCATCATGGCGCTTCGAGCGCCGAGCGCACGGCAGGCTGAAGTCCCGACCGGGTCCACGACGCCGCAACGATCGGATGCACCTGCGCTCGCCAGTCATCGAGCAGGACATATGCGCTGTCACCCGGGCAGGCGGTGTACGTCATGTCGCGGTGCCCGGAAATCGTGCGGGCCTCGACCGTGCTGCCGGCTGACCAGCGGTTGGACCCACGTGAGATGAACGAGTTGGTTGCGTCTTTCCACGTGCTCAGCTCGTAGCGCTGTGCGAGGTGTGCCAGCAGGAGCACGAGGCTGTGTTGTGCTGCTGGCGTGGGCACCGTCGTCGAGAAGTTGCCGAGCAGGCAGACGAGCTGGCTGAACCCTTGATTGCCTCCGCTGGCATCAGCGATGACTGGCCCATCAATGGAGCCGGCTCGCCCTTCCCACACGGTTCCGTCCGGACCGACGAAGAAGTTGTACGCCACGTCGTTCCAGCGCTTCGCACTGCTGGTGTGGAACGCGAAGACGTTGCGGATCAGTTGGCGCTGGTCAGGGATGTGATTCGAGGTTGCGGTGTGATGGACGAGCAGGAAGCGGACGTCTTCACGGCCCATTGGGCCCTTCGGTGCGAGGTCGGCGCCCCACTCGGCTCGTGGCCGGACGTCGAGTCCGTCCGCAAGCCGTACGAGGTTGGCGGCGCCGACATTGGCTGTCGCTGTGCTGCTGAGTGCGCTCGACGCACCGCTGACTGCCAATGCGGCTCCTACGAGCGTGGTGCCGACGAAGGCGCGACGAGACACTGGAGTCTCCGGGATACCGCACACTCGGGCAATCTTACGCCCTGCTTGACGTCCAGCTCAGGAGTGGGCGAACATGTGTTCGTGTCACGTTCGACGACAGGAAAGGAGGCCTCGATTCTCCACGCTGACCTCGACTCATTCTACGCGTCGGTCGAGCAGCGCGATGACCCCTCCTTGCAGGGCAAACCTGTTGCCGTGGGTGGCGGTGGCGTCATTCTGGCCGCGAGCTATGAGGCCAAGCGGTTCGGTGTGTACACGCCGATGCCGGGGCGCGAAGCGAAGCGCCTCTGCCCGGGCTTGATCTTCGTCGACCCGCATTTCGAGGCGTATACGGCGGCGAGCAAGGCAGTGTTCAAGATCTTCGATGATGTGACGCCGCTGGTTGAAGGGATCTCGATCGATGAGGCCTTTCTCGATGTCGGCGGTCTGCTGCGACTGTCGGGGACGCCCGGTGAGATTGCTGCGCAACTCAGAGCCGACGTGGCGCGCGAGGTCGGGTTGGCCATCACGGTGGGCGTCGCCCGCACCAAGTTCCTCGCAAAAGTGGCGAGCGGAGTGGGCAAGCCCGATGGGTTGCTCGTCGTCGACCCCGACAAGGAACTCGACTTCCTGCATCCTCTCCCGGTGCAGAAATTGTGGG
This sequence comes from Ilumatobacter sp., assembly GCA_029263275.1. Classification (GTDB taxonomy): domain Bacteria; phylum Actinomycetota; class Acidimicrobiia; order Acidimicrobiales; family Ilumatobacteraceae; genus Ilumatobacter_A. The sequence goes on along the minus strand of JAJCXU010000238.1, from coordinate 1,907 downwards.
GTGTGGGACGCGTCACCACGCAGAAGCTGAACGATCGTGGGCTCTTCACGGTGCGTGATGTCGCTGAACTCGACCCCGCGGCGTTGTCGGCCATCACCGGCGGCGCGGTCGGTCGGCAGCTCTCGGCGTTGTCGCACAACGTTGATGCTCGACGGGTGCAAGTCGGCAAACGTCGCGGGTCGATCGGGTCGCAGCAGGCGTTGGGGCGTCGTCAGCGGTCTCGTGACGAGATCGAGGTCATCCTGCGTCGGATCATCGATCGGATCACGACGCGGATGCGACGCGCCGAACGTGTGGGGCGCACGATCACTCTGCGCTTCCGGTTCGATGACTTCAGTCGCGCGACGCGTTCGCACTCGGTGCCGAGTCCAACCGCGGCTACCGCGCTGGTCCAAGATGTCGCCGCTACCTTGCTCGACGCAGCGTGGCCGATGATCGAGGAGCGCGGGCTGACGTTGATCGGTGCATCGGTGGGCAACCTGGAGAACGAGGTCGCCGAGCAGTTGGCGCTGCCCTTCGAACGTGGCGATCTCGCCGTTCTCGACACCACGATTGACGCCATCCGTGACAAGTTCGGCGGCGCCTCGCTCACGCGGGCTGACCGAATCGGCAGTGACGTCGGCTTCAGTGTCCCCCTCCTGCCCGACTGATCGTGGTGGCGGTTGCGGTGAGTTCGGAATACGGACCGACTTGGTTCTGAATTCGAACTGACCTAGGGTTCGGGGATGCCGAAGTTCGACGAGGGTGGTGACCGCGACACGAGCCACGACGGTGTGGCCTGCTCGATTCAGGACAGCCTCGACATCCTTGGCGACCGTTGGACCATCCTCATCATGCGCGATGCGTTCCGTGGTGTGCGGCGTTTCGATGACTTCCGACGAGACCTCGACATTGCTCGCCCGGTCCTCACCGAACGCCTGAAGCGCCTCGTCGTCGCCGGTGTGCTCGAACGTCGGCTCTACTGCGAACGGCCTCCTCGGTATGAATACCGACTGACTCCCATGGGCTCCGCCCTGTCGCCAACCCTCGTTGCACTCATGCGGTGGGGTGATGACTGGCTGACCGATGAGCCGCCGACGGTGCTGGTGCATGAGACGTGTGGGGAACCGCTGGACCAGGCCTTCGTGTGCTGGCACTGCGACGAGACGTTCACACAATCCGCCATCGCGAGCCGTCCCGGCTCGACCCCCGCAAGCTGATCGGACTGAAGACCTCATGCACGCCACCCCTGACCATCCGCTGCTCCACGAATCGCTCGCCGATCTGATGGCTCTCGCTGCGGCGCGTCGCGACGAATCGTTCGGCACTCGCATCACCTACAGCCCGAAGGTGTTCATTCCGCTGACTCGGCTGTGCAACGACACGTGCGGGTACTGCACCTTTGCCCAGCCTCCAGCCCGCGTGGAGCAACTCTTCCTCGACGCTGACGACGTGCTGAAGATCGCTCGTCAAGGAGCGCGGCACGGGTGTCACGAAGCGCTGTTCACACTGGGCGAGCGCCCCGAGGATCGGTATGAGGTCGCGCGGGACTGGCTGGGCGAGCGCGGTTACGACTCGACAGTTCACTACGTGGCGGAGATGGCACAGCTCGTGCTGGCCGAGACGGGGCTGCTCCCGCACGCCAACTGCGGCGCATTGACCGCCGACGAACTCGCCCAGCTGCGGCCGTTCTCGCCGAGCCAGGGGATGATGATCGAATCGGTCAACCCCGATCTCGAAGCGCACCGCAACGCACCGGACAAGCTGCCGGATCGTCGCCTCGCGACGCTGGAAGCGGCCGGCGAGCTCTCGATTCCGTTCACGACCGGCATTCTCGTCGGCATCGGCGACAGCCGTTCCGACCAACTCGCGGGTCTCGAAGCGATCGCGGCAAGCCATCGACGCCATGGCCACGTGCAGGAGGTGAT
>JAJCXU010000237.1 GCA_029263275.1 Ilumatobacter sp. | reverse complement strand
TGCGGCGACTGCCTCGGTGACCTGACTCGCACCGAGCAGCTCGGCCATCGTGCGCGTGTCTGACGCCGACAGATCGACCATCGTCGAGCAGGCATCCGGATCATTGCGGTCGTAGACGACGATTTCACGCCGACCGTCGCGGTGGGCGATGACGCCGACACGTTCACCGGTGTCGGTGTCGAACTCGTGGCGTACGCCGACGCCGGGGAGCTTGGTTTCCTGCACTTCGGCCATGCACGCAGTCTCACACGACTCCGGCGAGTTCGACCACGCGGTCGATCTGTCCCATTCGTCCCCGGGCAATAGGGGACAGGCACGTAGTGCGGGACAGGGTGGTGTCAGCTGCCCTCTTTGCGGGCCCGCACGATCAGCGTGCTGGGGCCGTTGCCCGCTGAGCCGATTTCTTGCACTTGGTCGACTCGGAAGTTGGATCGACTCAGCGCGGTGAACCAATCACTGATCGATCGGGCGGTCGTGCCGTAGGGCGCGAGGTCGCTGACGACCGAGAACGGATGGTTGACCGAGATGACGAACGGCATGCTCGGGATGAGGATCCGATGCACTTGGCGCAGCAGCCGGCTGAGGTCATCGACCTTTTCGATGGTGTGTGACGCCACGACGACCTCGACGGTCCCCGAGGTGATCTCGCCAAGGTCGGCCAGGTCGGTGGCGTGACACTGCACGCTGACCTCAGCTGCCTCGGCGCGTGAGCGCATTTCGGCGATCTTGTCGGGGTCAGGATCAACCGCGATGGCCTTGGCTCCAGACTTCGCGAATTCGACCGCGTTGAACCAGTCGGAGATACCGAGCTCGACGGCGCGTTTGCCGCCGCTGACGTCGCCACTCAGACGCAGCTCGGCGTCGGTCGGAATGCCGTCTCCATAACTGATGTTTGCAACCACGTCTCCAGTGTGCCCGTTCCGGACGACCCGTGTGCGCATTGCGACCTATCCGTCACCCTCTACCCTGGACTCGCATGGGCTTCTCGGTCGGCGCGATTCGTGGCACCGATGGAGGCGCGCGGGGCATTGTTGACCATCGGCTTGCCCGGCGCATGTTGATCAGTGAGGTCAAGCGCGGTCGGCTCCGTGAAGAAGCCGTGTGTGATGCGCATCCCGAGCTGATTCGGGCCGCACGCAACGTCGGAACCCAGACCACCACCGTCTGTCCGATCTGCGAAGAGACCGAACTCAAGCTGGTCACGTACGTGTTCGGGCACGGACTGCAAGCACAAGGACACTGCGTGTCGACGCTCGAGCAGATGCGGCGCATCGAGGCCCGCTCGACCGAGGCGAGTGCGTACGTGGTCGAGGCGTGCACCGAATGCCGCTGGAACCATCTGTTGCGCATCCTCCCGGTTGGCGGCAGGTGAGCCGAACTGCTCTGGCTGCCCTCGCGGCGGCCGCTCTGACGATTGCCGCGTGCGCGAGTGATGCCGACGTCGCCGCGCCCGCCACGTCGGTCTCGCCGCTTTCTGACCCGACCGACGAGGCGACGATCACCGCCAACACCACTGCCGACACCTCAATCTCCGACGCACCCACCGTCAACACGGACGCGCCAGTTGCTGCGGAGCCGACCGGCGTTGAACCCGAGGGCTTCACCACGGCACTGGTCGAGATCACCAAGGCCGATGGCGAGGTGTGTGAGGTGTGCATGTGGCTTGCGGACACGTCAGCGGAACGCGGCCGGGGACTGATGGGCGTCACTTCGCTCGGCACAGCCGAAGCCATGGCCTTCGTGTGGGATGCGCCGGTCGCTGGCTCGTTCTTCATGTTCCAGACGGTGACACCGCTGTCGATTGCTTGGTTCGGAGTCGACGGGTCACTCGTCTCGACGGCCGACATGGAGCCATGTCTGGCGGGGAATTCAGCTGAGTGTGAGCGTTTCGCCGCTGGTGGCGACTATGTGTTGGCGATCGAGGTCTTCCAGGGGGATCTCGCCTCGATCGGCATCACCGAAGGCGCGACCGCCCGCCTGCTCCCCGGCACCGAATCCGCCAACTGTCCGCTCATCTGACGGGCCAACCCCGCTTCGTGTGAGCACAAGCTCCGTCGGACAGACCATGTCCTCACACGAAGCGTTGGTTCGGCGCCCGGGAACTCTGTGAGCGCGTGTCTCTACGGTGGACAGCATGAACACTCACCGCAATCAGCCCCGGCGCGCGACGCAGGGCCTCCCGGTAGCATTGCGCGGTCCATTACATACCCTGCCCCGCTCTGGGGCTCCCCATCTCTTCTCGCTTGGACACCGTGAATGTGGGATCCGAAGGGAGAACAACACCGCATGAATCGTGCGTACGAAATGATGGTCATTATTGACGGAGACGTCGATGACCCCAAGGCACAGTCTTGGATGAAGACGATCACCGATGGCGTCGAAGCCGTTGGCGGTCAGCTGCACGAGAAGATCGACTGGTGGGGCAAGCGACAGTTTGCCTACCCGATCAACAAGAAGCCGTCCGGCTACTACCTCGTTGCTCAAATCGTTGCCGCCGGTGGCGCGCTCGACGAACTGGAGCGTCAGCTCCGTCTTGCGGACGAAGTCGTCCGCCACAAGCTCATCCGTCTGCCCGAGGAAGAAGCAGCAAGCCGCGGCATCGCCGTGGAAGCTGCCTGATCCGGTTCAGCTTCGCCAAAGGG
>JAJCXU010000236.1 GCA_029263275.1 Ilumatobacter sp. | reverse complement strand
CGGGGGAGGTGGCGGTGGCGCGCTCGCCTGGATCATCGACGGTTGGGAGAGACCCAGACGCTTGACGCTCCCGGCTTCGCTGCGCTTCGCGCATCTCTCGACGAGCAACAGACGGTCGAACTGCTCATCGTCGTCGGTTGGTACCTCGCGATTGCCTTGATGGCCGGTGCAGTCGATCTCACCCCTGACGCTGCCGCGGACATGGCTGTGGTCGAGGCCGCCGGAGCGCAACTCGGGGCCACATCATGAGCGGCCACGACATCGTTGTCACCTCTGGTCCGGGGTCCGAGCGCACGACGCAACGACTCTCTGGGCGGCGCCTGCTGGTGATCGGTGGGGGACAGCAGACCTATGGGCTCCCCGACCCACCCCTCGGGATTGGCCGAGCAATCTGTGAGCTGGCCGCCCTGGAGGGCGCCCACGTCGCGGTCGCAGACATCGATCCGGCAGCGGCGGAACTCACTGCCGACGAGATCGTCAATGCTGGTGGTACGGCTCACATCGTCCACGGTGACGCGTCCGACGCGAGTGACGTCAGCCGCATGATCCTCGACGCGGCTGATGCGCTGGGCGGTATCGACGCGCTCGCACTGAACACCGGCATCGCCTCGGGCAATCATCTGAGTGGCACGTCCGTTGCTGATTGGGATCGAGTCATGAGTGTCAACGTCCGCTCCCACTTCTTGGCGCTGCAGGTCGCCCTCGACATCCTCGAGCCCGGCAGTGCCGTCACCATCACGTCATCCACCGCAGCGAGGGCAGTGACCACCAGCGACCTCCCGGCCTACATCACCAGCAAGGCAGCCCTCGACGGGCTCGCACGCGCCGCAGCCAAGGAGTACGCGCCACGCGGTATTCGCGTCAACATCGTGATGCCGGGCCTGATCGACACCAGCCTCGGCCGACTCGCCAGCCTGATCAAACCCGATCGCGACACCACTCCCATCCCGCTCGGCCGCCAAGGCACCGCATGGGACGTCGCCGAAGCCCACACCTTCCTGCTCTCCCACGCAGCCGACTACATCACCGGGATCACCCTCCCGGTCGACGGGGGACTCAGCAACATCTACTGATCGGTCAGCTGACGCGCAAGCCCGTCGAGCCGGCTCAGTCGAGCCGGGCTCGCGGCTCGGGGCGTCCGATGAAATCGAGGCCGTCAACCACCAGTAGCGCTCCGTCAAGTTCGCCGTCTCCACCGATCGACGTGACGTAGATGCGGTCGAGTGACGGGCCACCGAAGGCGAGATCGGTCGGGTTGGCGACCGGAAGGCTGACCGACCGATCGAGACCGCTCTCCGTGAAACGCACCATCTGGCTGCCGCCAATCACCATGGCGCACCACAACCCACCCTGGGAATCGACGGTCGAACCGTCGGGACCGCCATCGAGGTCGGTCACGTCGCCAAATACGCGTCGTCGACCGACCGTTGCAGCACCGGCGTCATAGTCGTACGCGTGGTAGTGGGCTGAGGTGTCGCCGATGATGAGCGTCGACTGGCCGTCGATGACCAGCTCGGCGGGCCCGTTCGTATTCGCGATGTCGTTGTCGAGCAGCGTCCACTCACCCGATCGGGAGTACTGCCACGCTGAGCCCTCGGCGGGCCCGAGATTCAGTTTGCCCGTGATGATGTTGCCGTCGAGATCCGCGCAAGCGTCGTTGCACCGGCCGTCCAGTGCTTCGGGATACGGCGACAGCAATTCGTTCGTGCCGTGATCTGGGTCGACGAGATGGAGACCATCCTCCAGTACGACCACGAGCGATCCGTCGACGGTGGGGACGACGCCAGCAGGAAGCGACGGCATCGTGAGCATGGCTGGCCTGGTCGCTCCTTCGTCGAGCCAGTGCAGGGCATTTGTGGCGCAATCCACGAAGTACAGACGGTTTCGAACGTCGTCCCACACCAGGCTCTCGCCCCACCCGAGCGTGAATGTGCCGATTCGACTGATCTCCATCAGCCAATGATGTCACGCCGACGCTGGGCTCGATCTCTTGCTGTGTCGGGAGGGTCGTCAGCGCTCCGACCAAGCCATCTTCGCCCGAGCGTTTGCGGTGACGAGGAGGTAGACGCCGGCGACGACGAGCACGCCACCAACCAACTCGACTGTTCCGAGCCGCTCGCCGCGGATCAGCCAGCCGAAGAAGACCCCGGAGATCGGGATGAGGTATGCGGTGGCTGCTGCCTGGGTCGCTGCCGCACGCTTCACGATCGTGGCCATGAGCGCGAAGGTCACAGCATTGGCCGGGATGGCCGCATACGCCAGCGGCACGAAGAGCCCGATCGACCAATCGGTGTCAGCGACGCCTTCGGTGAGCAACGCAACCGGGATCAATACAGCGGCCGACATCGGCAGCTGCACCGCAACGATCATCACGGGCGACACGGAGCCGAAGTCACGCCACTGCATGAACACCGTTCCAAACGCCCACGCCAGTGCGGAGAGTGCGAGCGCAATGATGCCGATCGCGGTGGTCTCTCCATCCAGCGATGGTGATGCCAAGACCACGGTTCCGACGAACCCGACGACCAAACCGATCACTCCGAGTCGCGTTGGCCGCGTACCCATGAGGAGCAGCACGAGCAGCGCCGTGAACAACGGCATCGTGCTACTGAGCAACGACGCAAGTCCCGCCGGAACACGGCTGACACCGACCACGAGGAGCGCGCTCGAGACGGTGGTGATTGCGAAGCTGACCACGAAGATCTTGCCGAGCATCGACCGATCGGTCGGGACGCGCTCGCCGCGGACGAGTGTGACGAAGCACAAGAGGAACGTCCCGCCCACCACCGTGCGCATGCCGGCGAGCAGCAGCGGTGTGGTGTGATCCAGCGCGTACTTGAGCGCCGTGAAGTTCGCGCCGATCAGCAGCGCGACGAGGACCACCAGCGCGAGCGTGACCCGCGGGTTCGGTGTCGAGGTGGTCACTGACGAGTCTCTGTCTCGCCCCACATGAAGCGGACGTTAGCGGTGCGGCTGCACAGCATTCGGACCCGGTTGCGTCGACCGCGTCACGAGTGCTCACCCGACACCGGGACCTGGCTTCGGTGAGAAGTAGCTTCGGGACGATGACGCAGGGCCTGATCGACGTTCACGCCCACTACGTGTCGGACGCATACCGGGAAGCCGCCGAGGTCGATCACGCGCAGCCCGATGGCATCCACGCCATCCCCGAGTGGAGCGCAGCCGAACATGTTGCGATGATGGACCGCGCTGGAATTGCGGTCTCGATGCTGTCGGTCTCGTCGCCTGGCGTCCACTTCGGCGACGACGATGCTGCTCGTTCATCGGCGCGGCAGGTCAATGAGGACGGAGCCCGAGCGAAGCGGGATCATGCCGGCAGGTTCGGGCTCTTGGCCTCGTTGCCGCTTCCTGACGTCGACGGCACGATTGCCGAGTTGACCTACTGCGCAGAGGAGCTCGGCGTCGATGGTTTCTGCGTGCTGACGCATGGCAACGGCGTCTACCTCTGCGACCGCGAACTCGACCCGGTGTTTGAGGAGTTGGATCGCCGCCATGCCCGCGTGCTCATCCATCCGACGTCGCCCGTGTGTTGGGAGCAGACTTCGTTGAGTCGGCCGCGACCCATGATCGAGTTCATGTTCGACACCACTCGGGCGGTCGTGAATCTGATCCTCAACGGAACCATCGCTCGCTACCCGAACATCGAGATCATCGTTCCCCACGCTGGCGCAACCCTTCCGTTGATTGCCGATCGGGTCGCAGCATTTCGCCACATCCTCCCCGACATCGAGGCGGGGGTGGACGTCATGGCCGACCTCGCCAGCCTGCACTACGACCTGGCGGGATTTGCTGTGCCGCGCGGCGTCGAGGCGCTCCTCTCCATCGTCGAATCGGAACGCCTCCACTACGGGAGCGACTATCCGTTCACGCCCGAAGGAGCTGTGAGTCGACTGGCCCAGCAACTGGGTGACTTCGGAGATCCTCCCGGCGCACTCCTCGCAACACTTGAAGCAAACACGCGAGCGTTGTTCACCAAGCTCGGGTAGCGCATTCGTTGGCCGATCCGGAGCGGTTGGCACGTGCGGCAGCGTGACGAAGTTCATTGTTGGGAATTTGCTGGCCAGCGATACTGTATCGATTCAGTTACTTGATCGATACAGTAGTCGTCAAGAGAGCCGTGGCCTACAGGAGGCATCAGCATGAAACTCATCTTCACTCATTACGTGGATTCACTCCCGACCGACGTCGAGGCCCGCCTCGACCAGGCGGTGTCAACTGGCATCGACGCCGCCACCGAGTTGGTCGTCGACGGTCGCGATGAGACGCAGACCGCCTCGATCGATCGCGGCGTGCGCGTCACCCGAGGCCTCACCGTCCTCGATGGTGCCGAGGTACGCGTCGGCGGAACCGACGAGCTCTCGACGCTCGAAATCACCGTGCCGTGGTCGGAGCTCGATGTCGGCACGGCCAAGTTGTGGGCGGCCACACGATTCGCTTCGGTCGTCGCCGACGGGGTCCGACCCGCAGCCTGACGGGGGAGTCCTCGTGTCGAACGGTGTGACGCTGCAGACGGTTGCCGACCGCGTCGGTGTGTCGCGCACCACGGTCTCCAACGCGTACAACCGGCCCCGCGAACTGGGCGAAGCGCTGCGCAAGAGGATTCTGCAAGCTGCAGCTGAACTCGGCTATCAGGGTCCCGACGCCGCTGCCCGAATGCTGCGAAGCGGACACATGGGAGCGATTGGTCTGCTGTTCACCGAGGACCTGCGATTCGTCTTCACCGACCCGGACACGACCAGCTTCATGCAAGGCGTCGCTGAGACGAGCGCGCTCTCGGGCACTGGTCTCACCCTGCTGCCCAGCCCACCCGGGGTCGATCTCGCCGACACCGCGGTCGGATCGGCAGCAGTCGACGGCCACATCGTCTTCTCGGTTGCCGACGGCGACCCCGCGCTCGAATCGGTCTTGAGCCGGAATCTGCCGGTCGTTCTGGTGGACGAACCCGACCTCGGCGATCGCACGTCGTTCGTCGGAATCGATGATCGCGCAGGGGCTCACATGGCAGCTCAGCATCTGATCGAACTGGGCCACACGAACATGGCGGTACTCCTCGGTCGTCTCACCTCGGAAGTGTCCAGCGGGCCCGTCGGTGCCGATCGTGAACAGAGCGCCTCGATGCGAATCGCTCGGGAACGAATCTCCGGCTACCGATCGGCGATGGTCGATGCCGGCCTCGACCCGGCGGATCTGGTTCTGTGGGAGGCGGGCGGCAACGGGCCCGATGCGGCAAGGCATGCCGCTGTCGACCTCCTTGCGGCACACCCCGCAGTGACGGGACTGCTGTGCTTCAACGACCAGATTGCCATCGGCGCAAGCCAGGCCGGGCAACTGATCGGACGGCGCATCCCTGAGGATTTGTCATTGGTCGGTTTCGACGACGTGCCTCGTGCGCGCACGTGGGACCCGCCGCTGACGACGATCCGCCAGCCGCTCGTCGACAAGGGCCGAGCAGCGGCGGAACTGCTGCTCGAACAGATCGACGGAGGTCCACCGCGTCGAACCATCCTGCCGATCGAGCTGGTCGTGCGCTCCTCGACCGCTCCGCCGCCCGAGACGCCAAGCCGTCCGCGATCAGAGTGAGTCGGCGAAGCCCTTGATGTC
>JAJCXU010000235.1 GCA_029263275.1 Ilumatobacter sp. | reverse complement strand
CCCGGCTGTGACTCGGCTGATCGTTGACCTGACCCGTGGGCGTACTCTGCCTTCATGTCCATCGAGCTCCGGAATTCCGATCGCCTGCCCGCACCGCAAGGCTTTTCCCACGCGTCGATCGCGTCGCCCGGCCGCGTCGTGCACCTGTCCGGTCAGATCGGGACCGACGCCGAGGGCAACCATCCCGACGGCCTCGCCGCACAGACGGATCAGGCGATGCGCAACATCATCGATGCCCTCGTCGGCGTCGGCGGCTCAGTCGACGATCTCGCCAAGCTCACGATCTACGTCGTGGCGTGGACCGCGGCAATGCAAGGCGAACTGTTCCAGGGCCTCGGCGCCGCTGCGAAGGTCAACCCGATTGCACTGGTGCCCATCACGCTCGTGGGAGTGCAATCGCTGTTCCTGGACGAATCGCTGATCGAGATCGAAGCCGTTGCCGTTCTCCCTGCTTGATCATGGCCACACCACGGCACGGCCGACCCCTGGGCTGACGTCATGAGCGAACGACCACTCGGCCCACTCGACGGCGTCCGGGTCCTCGACCTCACCTCGGTGGTGATGGGCCCGCTCGCGACGCGCATGCTCGGTGACCTCGGCGCCGACGTCATTCGTGTCGAGAACCCGGGTGGCGACATCCTGCGGCACTACGAGCCAGCACGCAGCCCCGGGATGAGCGCATTCGCCATCAGCATGAATCGCAACAAACGCAGCGTTGTTCTCGACCTCAAGACCGACGCCGGTCTGCGTGCGATCCACGACCTCATCGCGACCGCAGATGTGTTCGTCACGACGATGCGGCGGTCAGCGCTCGAACGTCTCGGCCTCGATGATGCGGGCGTCCGTTCGATCCGTCCCGACGTCATCTACTGCGTCGCGAACGGGTACGGCAGCAACGGGCCCAGCGCCGACAAGGCCGCGTACGACGACGTCATCCAGGCTGCCTCGGGTGTGAGCGATCTCTTCACCTTCTCGGGCGGCGAACCACAGCTGATGCCGTCGATCATCGCCGACAAGGTGTGCGGTCTACACATCGTTCCCGCCATCACCGCGGCGCTGTATCGACACGCCATGACCGGCGAGGGCGACTCGATCGAGATCCCGATGGCGGAAGTGATGGCGTCGTTCAACCTCGTCGAGCACCTGGGTGGACTGACCTTCGAGCCACCGATTGGACCGTTCAGCTACGCCCGCGTGACGACGCCGAACCGACGCCCACGCCGAACCAGCGATGGCTGGGTGGTCATCCTCCCCTACAGCACTCAGAACTGGCGCGACTTCTTCGGCTTCGTCGACCGACCCGAACTGATCGACGACGTCCGGTTCGCCGACCAGCGATCGCGCGTCACCAACTCCGACACGTTGTACGGCATGCTCGACGACCTCGTCGCTGGCTTCTCCACCGCTGAGCTCCTCGACCTCTGCGATGCACATTCGATTCCCGCTGCTGCAGTGATGTCGCTCGAACACATTGCCGACGACCCACACTTCGCTGCCGTCGATCTGCTCCATGAAGACACCCACCCGACGGAGGGTCCGTATCGAGTCACCCGTGACCCGATTCGGTTCGCGAGTCGCGGCGACGATCAGGGCCTGCCCACCCGCCATGCGCCACGCCTCGGCGAACACACCGCCGAGGTCCTCGCCGAGGTTGGTTGGAGCCGCGACGACATCGCCACACTCAACAACGGCTGACGTCCCGCGGCCTCCAGCAACGACTCCCGAGCGTGGTCGTCAGTCACGATGACGCATACCGATGACGAGCCGGCGAACCAAGGCGAGTAAACCGATCGGCATGGACGACTTCTCGGGCAAGACGGCAGTGATCACGGGCGCGGCGAGCGGCATCGGCCTGGAGTTGGCCAAGCAGTTCGGCGCAGCTGGCATGAACCTCGTGCTCGCCGATGTGGAACGCCCGGCGCTCGATCAGGCAGAAGCCGAACTCAGCGACGCCGGTTACCAGGTCTTGGCACGCGAGATCGACGTGCGTGAACACCATCAGATCGTCGACCTCGACCGCGCGGCTCGGGAGCGCTTCGGCAACGTTCATGTGCTCTGCAACAACGCCGGCGTCGGCGCGGGTGGGCCCGTAGCCGACCCTGACAACCTCGAGGCCTGGCGGTGGACCATCGACATCAACCTGTGGGGAGTGATCTACGGGTGCAAGGTGTTTCTCCCCGCGATGATCGAGCACGGCGAGCAGTGCCACATCGTGAACACCGCCTCGATGGCCGGCTTGGGCTCGGCGCCCATGATGGGGCCCTACAACATCTCGAAGTATGGCGTCGTTGCGCTGTCGGAAACCCTCAGCAAGGAGATGCAGATGATGCAGAGCTCCGTGGGTGTCTCCGTGTTGTGCCCGGCCTTCGTCGCGACCGGCATTGCCACCAGCGATGGCAACATGCCCGACGATGTGCGCTCGACGCTGCCAGAACGGCCAGAAGGCGGCGGCATGCAGGACATGCTCGAGGCGATGGTTGCTGGCGGCATCAGCACCGAGGTCGTCGGCAAGCACGTTGTCGACGCGGTGCGCAACGACCGCTTCTGGATCCTCACGCACGACGAACCGAAAGCCGGCGTCACTGAGCGGGCGGAGCAGATCGTCAACGGCGTCAACCCGGTGGTGAATCCCGGTTTCGCCTGATCTCCGCGGCTTGAGCCGAACGCGTCAGCGATCGAATGGCGTCCCATCGAGGAGTTCACCGGTGAGGCCTTCGACCCGCTCGTCCTTCTCGGCGGCCCCGTCAAAATCGGTCTGACGCCACGCCTCGAACACGACAACTGAGACGGCGTTGGCGAGATTGAGGCTGCGATTGTTCGGCCGCAGCGGAATGGTGAGCGAGTGCATCGGGTCGAACTCCGCGCTCACATCATCATCGAGACCGGAGCCCTCGCACCCGAACACGAGCACATCGTCAGATCGATAGTCGACGTCGGTGTACCGGCGCGTCGAGTGCGTCGAGAAGGCGAACCACCGGCCAGGCAGCGCGGCGCGCACGCTGGCCAGGTCGGGATGGACCGTCATGCGGGTGCGCTCGTGATAGTCGAGGCCGCCGCGTTTCAACAACGAGTCGTCCAGCCGGAAACCAAGCGGTTCGACGAGATGCAATTCATTGCCGGTGTTGGCACACAGCCTGATCAAGTTGCCCGTGTTCGGCGCGATCTGAGGGTTGACCAACACGATGTGCACCGACGCAACGGTACCGCTGTCCGTTTCACCTCGGGATGAATCCGGAACGTCCCGCAATCATTGAGACCCGTCCGACAGGACAACCGGAACACGCTTTGCCACAATGTGTTGATGTTGAGTTCCGCGCGACGCGCTACGGCCACCCTCGCCGCCGTCGGCATTGTTCTCGCTGCCTGCGGGACCGCGGAAGATGCCGCACCAAACACCGCTGGCGAACCCGTAGCAACCGCTGCGCCGAGCGACGAACCCGCGCTTACGCCGGACAAGTCTGACGGCGGCGACACCACCGCTGGTGTTCCGGTCGAGACCGATGCGCCGACTAGCGATGAGCCGCCGGCCGATTCCGAGGCCGGCGTTCCGTCCGACTCCGCAGCAGCACCGGTCGACGAGGCATCGGTCGCGACCGACCCACCCGTCGCGGTGGCACCGGAAGCTGTGCTCGGTGGTCGGTTGCTCGCATCAGAACTCGCAGCCGAATCCGACTTCGAGGACAACGTCTTGCCTGACATCCAGGTTGACGACATCCGACGCGAAACGAAGGTCAGCCTGCGCAATGTGTTCCCTGCCGATCGGCCGGTGCTGTTGTGGTTGTGGGCGCCGCATTGACCGTATTGCCGTCGGGAAGCTCCCGACGTCGAGCAGTTCGCTCGTGATCATCTCCAAGAGGTCGAAGTGATCGGCCTGGGTACGCAAGACAGCCTGAGCCAAGCCGAAGACTTCGTCGCTGACTACGGCACCGAGTCGTTCACGATGTTGTGGGACGAATCGTTCCAGTCGTGGCAGGCGCTCGGCATCTCATCGCAACCCGCCGCGGTGATGTTTGCAGCCGATGGCACGCCGATCACCGGTTGGATCGGCCCGTTCCCCGAGGACGAGGTCCTCCAATTGGCCGCCGACAGCCCAGCCAGCTGACCCTCCCCGACACCACGTCGTTTGTGTCGGGAGTCCCGCGGAGCGGTCTACAGCAGTCGCCACACAAACTGAGAGACGATCAGGTGTGAGTCAGCTGATCGTGCCGTTGGCGCGGAGGGCCGCAATCACTTGATCGGCTGCTTCCTCTGCCGACTGCGTCGCCGTGTCAACACGAAGCTCCGGTGACTCGGGTGCTTCGTACGGTGAATCGATGCCGGTGAAGTTGCTCAACTCACCAGCTCGCGCTTTTGCGTAGAGACCCTTCGGGTCGCGCGCTTCAGCGACGTCGAGCGGCGTGTCGACGTGCACCTCGATGAACTCACCGTCCTCCATTCGCTCCCGAGCCAGGCGACGCTCCGCCCGGAACGGCGAGATGAACGACACCAAGACCACGAGGCCAGCGTCGACCATCAGGCCCGACACCTCAGCGATACGTCGAATGTTCTCGACTCGGTCAGCGTCGGTGAACCCGAGGTCGCGGTTGAGCCCGTGGCGGACGTTGTCACCATCGAGTAGGTACGTGCGCACGCCGAGTGTGTGCAGCTTGGACTCGACGATGTTCGCAATCGTGGACTTGCCCGAACCCGACAGACCGGTGAACCAGACGACGCCTGGTTGATGACTGTTCTGTTCGGCACGTGCCGCCTTGTCGACACGGACGTCCTGCCAGTGAATGTTGTGGCTCCGGCGCAGTGCGAAGTGCAACATCCCCGCGCCCACGGTGTTCTGCGTGCGCTTGTCGATGATGATGAACGAGCCGGTGTCGCGGTTGTCGGCGTAGGCATCGAACGGGATGGGCCGATCGAGACTGAGGTTGCAGACGCCGATCTCGTTGAGTTCGAGCGTGTTCGCAGCGAGGTGTTCGAGTGAGTTGACGTCGACCCGATACTTCGGATGAGCAATCGTCAGACCCACGGTGCGTGTCCCGACCTTCATCAGGTACGGCCGGCCGGGCAACATCTCGTTTTCGTGCATCCAGACGACGTGCGCTTCGAACTGGTCGGCCACTTCGGCAGGCGCGTCGCCGGCACACATCAAGTCGCCCCGGCTTGCGTCGATCTCATCGGTCAGCGTGATCGTGACCGACTGTCCGGCAACGGCGATATCGAGATCGCCGTCCATCGTGACGATGCGGTCGACCGAGCTCGTCGTGCCCGCAGGAAGCACCCGGATCGGGTCGCCGGGCTTGATCGAACCACCGACGATTCGTCCAGAGAATCCGCGGAAGTCGAGGTTCGGCCGGTTGACCCACTGGACGGGCATCCGGAACGGACCGCCGGTCAAGTCGTCGTCGACCGGAACGTCTTCGAGATACGACATCAGTGTCGGGCCGTCGTACCACGGCGTGTGTTCGCTGCGCTCGACGATGTTGTCGCCCTTCAGCGCCGACACCGGAACATACGTGATGTCGTCCAGATTGATCTGGCGAGCGAATTCGGTGTACTCCTCGATGATCGCGTCGTAGGTCTCTTGGGAGTACTCGACGAGGTCCATCTTGTTGATGGCGACGACGACCTTCTTGATGCCGAGCAACGACACCAGATAGCTGTGGCGGCGCGTCTGGGTCAGCACGCCCTTGCGTGCGTCGACCATCAGCACAGCGACGTCAGCGGTCGACGCACCGGTGACCATGTTGCGCGTGTACTGCTCGTGTCCGGGTGTGTCGGCCACGATGAACTTGCGCTTCTCGGTCGAGAAAAATCTGTAGGCGACATCGATGGTGATGCCCTGCTCGCGCTCGGCGGTCAGGCCGTCGAGCAGCAGCGCGAAGTCGAGATCGGCGCCCTGCGTGCCGACCTTGGCCGAGTCGACTTCGAGTTGGGCGAGGTGGTCTTCGAACACCATGTGCGACTCATAGAGGAGTCGGCCGATCAGGGTGCTCTTGCCGTCGTCGAC
>JAJCXU010000234.1 GCA_029263275.1 Ilumatobacter sp. | reverse complement strand
TCATCACGGAGCGGGCTGTGTCGCGTAGTTCGACGAGGCTGCGGAGCCGACGAAGAAGCGAGCGGTTCTTGCTGGGCACGGCGGTCGGGCCGGAAGGCCGGTACTCCATGACTCGGCCCGAGTCACCGATGAACAGTTCGCCTGCGACGAGGGTGTGCCCTGCAATGTCAGGTGGTGGTGGAGGCTGCGGGCGAGGCGGCGTCGGGTCGAACGTACCGTCGACTGTGTGAGCGAGTTGCTCTACGGCTGATTGCAGCGCTGGTTGCCAGCCGCCGTCGGGTTGATCAACGAGAAGTTCATTGTTGCCGTACATGCCCCGTCCCGATCGGAACGCGCCGATCACGACACCTCGACCGTGCGAAGTGAAGATCGAGTTCGTACGGACCTCACCGTCGACCACATGAACGGCGTCAGTCGTTTCCCAGTCGAAAGCGGCCGGTGTCTCCTCCGGGCCTCGCCGCCGGAAGACAAGGATGTCGGTGACCGCTGCGGTGCCGGCAAGGCGTTGGTGCGCGCCGCTCGGGAGACGGATGGCTGCAATCAGGTCTCCGTGAGACTGAAGCAATCGTCGCGGTGCCGGGTTGCGGGAATCCAGTGTGTAACGCGAAGTGATCGCGGCGACGATGCCACCGGGTTTGGTGAGGGCGAGACTCTTGGCGAGGAAGTGGTTGTGGATCGACAGTCGGTCCGGATTGTGAAGCGGATCGAAGACGCTGTACTTGCCGAACGGGACGTTGCCGATCGCCAGGTCGTAGGACCCGTCGATGTCACGCACGGTCTCGAAGCCGACGGGCCGGATGTCGGCCATCGGGTACAGCGCCTGAGCGACGGCCGCTGTGATCGGTTCGAGTTCGATCCCGACGAACTCCGATGCTTCTCTCACTGCTTGGGGTGCGGTGCCGATGAAGTTCCCCGAGCCGCAGCCGGGCTCTAGCACGCGACCGGACTCGAAGCCGGTGGCGGTGACGAGATCCCACATCGCCGCCGTGATGTTCGGGTCGGTGAAGTGAGCATTGAGCGTCGAATGCGCCGCGGCCGCCCACGCCCGGTCGTCGAACTTCTCGTCGAGCTGCTTGCGTGCCGAGGCGAGCGTTTCATCACCCGGTTCGAACAGTCGGGGTGCGGCGCCCCATCCGGTCCAGCCCGACAGCACCTGCCGATCGGCGTGGGTGATGTCGCGTCCGCTCGACCGGAGTTGGTCGAGGAGTTCGACGACGGCGACGTTGCGTTCGACGCGTTGGGTCAGGCCGGTTGGTGCCAGCCCCGCCGGGTCGGGCCGGAAGCCGGGATCGGCGACTCGACCCCGCTGCTCGCCTGCTCCGTCGTCGCGGTCCGTGGAAATTGTGTTTCGAGATCGGGCCAGAGGTCCGGTGTTTCGAGCAGGGTCGAGATCACCGTTGCTTCGATTTCGTCGGGTTCGATCGCGGTCCAGATCGAGGGTGCCGTCGAATCGTCTTGGCGTTGCTGGTCGGCTGCGATCCAGAGGTCGGTCGCGTCGGTCACCAGTTGGTTCATCATCGAGGCCGAGTGTGGGTGTTCCTGCAGCCAGCGGTGCCGGATCGGTTCGTCCGTTTCCAGTGCCATCCAGATCGCTGTCCTGAGATGGCGTCGTGAGAGTTCCAACATTCTCGACTCCTTGCGTTTCGTCGATGTCATCGATCGAGCCGAACAACGACATCTGTTCATGGGTGTCTTCGGAAGTCTCTGCCATCGTACGCGAGTTCGAGTCATCCTGGAAGGGGTAGACCGACGCCGAGGTCGCCGACGGGTTGAAGATGGACGGTGTCCAGGTGCGTGATGATCGGGGGGTCGATGGCGTCGACCCAGTTGGGGTCGTGTCGTGCCCAGTCGGTCAGGTCCAGCTCCGGTGGCGGTTCGATGACGGTGGGGTTCGCGACTCCGCGTTCGTTGAGGATCTCGGCGAGGCGTTCTGCACCCCGCCGGCCGGCGTTGTCGGCATCGAAACAGATGACGATGGACCGGTCGTGAGCGTGCACGGCGATGGCATCGGCGACTCGGGCGTCGGGGTACTGGGAGCCGAGTACGCCGACCGCTGCGAAGCCTGCTTGTGCGGCGATGAGTCCGTCGGCGATTCCCTCGGTGACCACGAGCGGACGCCGTTCGGTCGCGCCGTCGGGCGGGGTCACCCAGGCCACGCGCGGGTTCACTGCCCATCGGCGGGCGGGGTTGTCGTACTTGGGTCGTCCGTCTGGTGGGTCCAGGAATCGTGCTTGGAAGTAGACCGGATCGCCGTTCGTGTCGAGTGCCGGGTAGACCGCTGCTGGCGAGCCGCCGGGGAACCCCTTCGGTCGTGGCAAGTAGCGGCGACCGGGGTCCGCTCCGACGACGTTCGCCTTGAGGACGTCGTCGGCCAGGCCGCGCTGATGAAGCCAGTCACGGACCGGTTCTCCGGCCGGTGTCCACAGGAGTCGGTGGGCTCTGTGGACATAGCTTGCAACTTCAGGGTCCGGCCGACCAATCGGCTTGGACGGCGGTGCGGGTTGGCGGGTGATGGTGTCGAGGTGTGCGTGGTGGTCGTTAAGCCAGCGGATCGCGTCGCCGACCGGCATCGACTTGGCAACCATCACTGCGTCGATCGCGGTGCCGCCATGCCCGCCCGACCAGCATCGCCAACGCTGCGTTCCGGTCCGGTCGACCGACACCTTGACCGACGGGTTCTCGTCCGGGTGTGCCGGGTCGATGCATCGCCATGCTCTCCGTCCATGCCGCTCAAATCCGCCCGCCGACAGCGCATCGAGAACTTCGGTCAACTCGATGCGCCCGAGCAACTCGTCCCGGTCGATTCGGAAGGTCGAGCCACCGGTCATGCCACCATGGCCGAATCGGTATTGCAGATCTCACGCTCCGCTCCGTGGGCTGCGATGACATGCTGAACAACAGCGGCGCGGCCGGCGACGTTCCACACAGCGCGGCCACGGGTCAGACGTGGGAGAAGGTCGACGAGGCGCTGGTTCATGCGCAACAACTCACCGGTGCGAGCGAGTTGGTCGGTGGCCTGGCGAAACACGACACGGGTCTGCACGTCGGCAAGGAGTCCTTCGGCAACCTTGGATGCGGAGGTACCGGTGTCGGCTTGTGCCTGGAGGTCCGACAGGCGGTGGGTGATGAGGATGTTCCAGAACCCCCAGAGCCGGCAGAGCTTCAACCGTTCCT
>JAJCXU010000233.1 GCA_029263275.1 Ilumatobacter sp. | reverse complement strand
CGTCGATCACATCGCGATAGAGCGACTCGAGTCGCTGCACGCCGATTGCTTCGGTGTAGTGCGTTTCGAACCGTTTGCGATTGGCCATGCCCACACGATCGACCGTCGCATTGTCCAAGCGGCCGATGGCGGCGGCCAATGCGGCATCGTCTTCGACCGGTGCGATGAGCTCCGGAGGGGCTGCAGTGATGACCGGGGCTTCGGACGCGTTGGTCACGACCATCGCGACCCCCGCACTCAATGCCTCGACCAGCACCATGCCGAAGGGTTCGTACCAGACCGACGGGAAGACGAACGCTCGGGCACTGAGCAATCGGCTCATCACTTCCTCGCGGGCCACCCAACCCTCGAAAGTGACCCCGCGCGGTGCGCACTCGCGGAGCTCAGATGCCAGCGGCCCGTCGCCGATGATCGAGAGCGTGAGGTCGGCGGTGTCGGGGTGTCCGCTCTCCGCTTGGAATCGTTCCCATGCGCGTAGCAGCGTGTGGAGTCCCTTCCCGGCTGCGAGGCGTCCGATGTACAACACCTCGTTGGAAGCCGAGGGCGGAGTGGAGCGCGTGCCGCAGTCGGCGACGAAGTGGGGTTTCACGGTGAGGCGGTCGGCTGGAACGCCGATGTCAACAAGGCGGTCGCCCATGAACCCGGATGGTGCGACGAATCGATCGACGTTGTCGGTGAGCACGCCGCGGCGCCGCGTGACGGTGACTTCCGTCGCGGCAACAGCGGACAGCAGCCGCGAGCCGCGATAGCACCCGTGGAGCACGCCCGGGAGTGGGACGCGTCCGACGCACGCCGTACACACCGAGTCGCCGCGGAACAGATCGGCGCTGAGGCAACCGAATCGGTAGTTGTGGACGGTCATCACCGTTGGCGTACCGGTGTCGGCCGCGGCGGCGACCACCGATGACGACAGTGCGAACCAGGTGTTGTGGATGTGCACGATGTCGGGCTGGAAGTCAGCGATTTCGGCTCGCACGAACTCGGCGGCGGACCGATTGTGGAGGCTCTTCGCCAATGCCTGC
The DNA here is from genome assembly GCA_029263275.1 of Ilumatobacter sp. Classification (GTDB taxonomy): domain Bacteria; phylum Actinomycetota; class Acidimicrobiia; order Acidimicrobiales; family Ilumatobacteraceae; genus Ilumatobacter_A. The sequence continues at coordinate 5,284 of JAJCXU010000233.1, read as the reverse complement.
ACGGCGCCGGCAATGCCTGTCGGATTCTTCACGACGTGTGTGCGGACGTCGTGTCCGGCAGCGGTGAGCGCTGCGGCTTCGTTGCCCACGACCGTGTCTTCGCCCGCGGGCACCCGATAGCCGGCGTGCAGAATCAGTACTCTCATTTCAGAACTCGCATCTCAATACTCGCATCGAGATGTCATCGGCGTCAGCGATCGGTGACTGGAGTGTTGAATCGCGGCCACGGGGGCCGGGCGCCCAGGATGGCAGCGATTTCGTCGACATCGGAACGGAACCGCTCGGTGAGCTCGGCGTCGAGGTCAGCGTCGAGGGTGCTTGCCCGTGGTGCAGCATTGCGATGTTCCCCAACGGTCTCCGTCCGGTCGATGCCGATTGCATCGGTGATGGCATTGACCGTCTCCGATGGGTCTTGGTAGTAGTCCTCGGAGTAGTGCACGAGCACGCGATCGGGGCCAACCGCGCCGATCCATCGACGAATCGAGTCGGCATAGTGACTCTGGCTGGCGTACGACTGTTGCTCGTGCGGGTGACTCGTCTCGATGAGGCCCGCGGCCAGTCGGTCAGCGTCGTCTCCAACTCGGTCGTCCTCGCTGGCGAGCGCCTCACGCAGCGAGAGTGTTTCGACGCCGTTGCGCGTCTGTTCGGACCAATGCGACACGGTGCGCTCGACGGGGTCACGGAGCAAGATGACGAATCGCGTGGTCGCGGGCAACATCGCCGCCGCTCGTTCAGCCGCCAGCGGTTGGAAGAGGTAGTACGGGCTGGCTTCGGCGGTGAATGCTCCGCCCGTGGCCCGTTTCACTCGGCGCCGAGTGAATCCGGTGGCGAAGTGGCTGCGGTACCAGCGAGCTGACCGGGTGAAGTTGGTGTCGAAGTAGTGGACACCCTTCATGTTTTCGCGCATCGGCATCCGACGCGCTGACGGAACGAGTGGGCACATCGACGGGTGTGCTTCGAGGTCTCGGAAGAGTGAGGTGGTGCCCCCGCGCTTGACGCCGATGATGACGACGTCAGGGAGAACCCGGGCGTCGGCGTTGGCCATCGCAAGCCAGCGCACGAGGGTACGGCCGACGTCTTTGAGTCGCCGCGTGAGTGCTGGAGAGGTCGGGGATGCTGCCATCGGACGTCGATCGTACTGGTCGACAGTGGCTGGATTGGGGAGGGGCGTGACAAGAGTCAACTACTGAACGTGGTCGGTCAAGGTTCCGTCAAGTCGGTTGTCCGTACAGTGGGGCTGTGGCACAATATCCCCACGAATCAGGCGCTACCGGCGGGTAGGAGGCGATGATACGACGGTCACACAGCGTGCGGCTGACCACACAAAGTGGTGGCGTCGGAACTTTGCTTGAGCAATTCAAGAAGGCAGGCGGGCATGCCGAAGAACATGGTGATGAAATCGATCGACCGGGCGACGATGGCCGCGAGCCACGCTGCCGACTCCTCACAGCGCGTTGCTGTCATCGCTCCGATGCCGATGCGCACGGTTACCCCTCGCACATCTGTGTACACGCGGCTGGTCAAGCCCGCTGTCGATCGTGTGGGCGCCGCCATCGCGCTCGGTATCGCTGCGGTCCCCATGGCCGTTGTCGCCCTCGCGGTCGGCACGCAACTCGGTCGCCCGGTGCTGTTCCGTCAAACCCGAATCGGTCTCGATGGTGAGCCATTCGAGGTACTCAAGTTCCGCACGATGCGTCCCGACCGACGAGGCCAACGCCTCGACGTCATTCACGACCGTCGCGAAACCCACAAGTCCGAGCGCGACCCACGCCACACGGTGCTCGGTCGCCTCCTGCGTCGCTACAGCCTCGACGAGTTGCCTCAGCTGATCAACGTGCTTCGTGGCGAGATGAGCTTCGTCGGCCCCCGCCCTGAGCTCGAATCTGTCGTCGTCGAGCAATACCGTCCTGGCCTCGACCAGCGACACCTCGTCAAGCCCGGACTCACCGGTCTGTGGCAAGTCTCGGCACGCGGCGATGGGCCGATGCACGAGAACGGCGACTGGGACCTCGACTACGTCGAACAGGTTTCCTTCGCCACCGACTTGCGCATCTTGGCCAAGACGCCAGCAGCAATGCTCGGCAACCGCACTGGCGCCTGAGCTCAGCTCACGTCAGCTGGCTCGACTCAGCTCGGCCCCACATGATTGGGCGCGACCGGTGATGTCGGGGTGTACCGACCGAGTTTCTGGCGGACGATCGCTGCGACATAGCGCGGGTTGAGAATCAAGTAGCGGCGCCACAGACGCTTCGGGTTGCCGACGAGACGTTGTGCCCACTGCAGCCCGGCGCGTTGAATCCAGGCCGGAGGCTCCGCCTGCAGTCCTGCGTGAAAGTCAAAGGCTGCGCCCACCGCCATCAGCGGCATCGACATGCGTTGTGCGTTCTCGTATGCGAACACTTCCTGGCGGGGGCAGCCCAGGCCCACCATGCAGATCGAGGCCCCGGACGCCCTGACCTCGGCGGCGATCTCGTCGAGTTCTTCGGGCGTCGAGGTGGTGAACCGTGAGGGTTGCATCCCCGCGATCTCGATGCCTGGTGTCAACGTTGGCAGGCGCTCGGCCAGATGGTCGAGCGTGTCCTGCGTGCTGCCATAGAAGTACACGGAGAGTCCCTCAGCGGCAGCCGCTCGGCACACCTCCAAGGTGAGGTTTGGCCCGTAGACGCGATCGGACAGCTCGGTGCCGTGCAGCCAGTTCATCGCCCAGCGGACCGGCTGCCCATCGGGCGTGACCAGGTCGAGGGCGTTGAGTCGCGAGATGTGCTCGGCGTCGTCGACGCCCGTCATCACGCCGTGCACCGCGAGCGCTGAGACTCCGTACGGCTGCTTCGCCTTCGCCGCAGCGATGATGCGTGCGACCGCGGCTTCGTAGTCGACGGCATCGACGTTGACGCCGAGGACGGAGACCTTGCCCCTATCGATCATTGCGTTCGATCATTGCGTTCGATCCTGTCTCAGGACCAGCGGTCGGTGTTGGCGTCGAACATCTCCTCGAGGATGGCGCGCACGTCGTACTGCAGCGACCAGTCGGGGTAATGCTCTTCGAAGCGGGCGTTGCTGCCGATCCACCAGATGTGGTCGCCGATGCGATTGTCCTCGACATAGGCGTGGTCGAGCTTCTTGCCCGAGATGTCTTCGCACATCGCGATGGCTTCTCGAACCGAACAGTTCGAGAAGCGGCCGCCACCGATGTTGTAGACCTCGGCACTTCGAGGTGCCCGCCAGACCTGTTCGAAGCAGTTGATCAAGTCGGACGAATGGATGGCGTCGCGTACTTGCTTGCCCTTGTAGCCGAAGACGCGGTACGGCGTTCCGCTCATCGTGCACTGCATGACGTAGGCGAGGAAGCCGTGGAGCTCGGCGGCTGAGTGATTGGGTCCGGTCAGCGTGCCGCCTCGGAAGCAGGAGGTCTTCATCCCGAAATAGCGGCCGTACTCCTGCACGACCACGTCAGCGGCGACCTTCGATGCTCCGAACAAGCTGTGCTTGGTCATGTCGATGGACATGTCTTCGCGAATGCCGTCGTTGTATTCGTGTGATGGGTCGATCTCCCAGCGCGTCTCCTGCTCGATGAGCGGCAGTCGGTTCGGCGTGTCGCCGTACACCTTGTTGGTCGAGGTGAAGATGAACACCGCCTCCGGACAGTGCTGGCGCGTGTTCTCGATCATGTTCAGCGTGCCGACCGCGTTGACGTCGAAGTCGGTGAACGGATCGCGGGCTGCCCAATCGTGCGACGGCTGTGCGGCCGTGTGTACGACGAGTTCGATGTCGGTGCCGTACTCGCGGAACAGGGCTTCAACAGCATCTCGATCGCGGATGTCAAGGCTGCGATGCACGTACCGGTCGCCCAACTTCGCGCTCAACGCATCGGCCATCCATGCGGTCGATGAGTCGTCGCCGAAGAACACCTTGCGCATGTCGTTGTCGACGCCGACGACGGTGAGTCCGAGGCCGGCGAAGTGTTCGGCAGCTTGTGAGCCGATGAGGCCGGCCGAGCCGGTGATCAAAGCAATGGGCATGGTGGGAACTCTAGGAGCGGAGGGTGGTCTGATTGTCGGATCCGATTGGAGTTGACACGTTCTTCAAGAATCTCGAACCATCGGTCAACGAACCAGCGCCACCCTTCGAAACATGATGCGCTGAAGGGGTAGTCTCGAAGGTCGTGCGGCGACCCAAGGTGATGACGGCGATGAGGCCCGCCACCTTCGATATCCGCACTGGGGAACTGCGTGACCTGGTACGTCGCTCGCGCGAGGTCGTGTTGCTCGCTGCGGTCACCGGAGCCATCACCGGTCTCGGTGTTCGCTTTTTCGAATTCGTGGTCGCCGAAGTCGCGTTCGATCGGGTGCTCCACGGGCCACTCTGGTTCGCCGCGATTGCGCCGGGCCTCGGGCTGGTTGCGTCGGCGATCATTCTCCGAGTCGTCGGCAACGGGGCGTCGCCCGCCACGTCCGACGAATACCTCCGCGCATTCCACGACTCTGAATACCCACTCCGCCCTCGGGCGTTCGTTGGCCGCATCATGGCGGCCATCGCCACACTCGGAACCGGCGGAGCGATGGGCCTCGAAGGTCCGTCGATGTACGGCGGCTCGGCCATGGGAGCGTTCCTCCAGCGACGGCTGCCCGCGGCGTTCCGCGGTGCCGACTATCGCACCCTGCTCGTCGCTGGTGCCGCGGCTGGCGTCGCGGCCATCTTCAAGGCGCCTGCCACGGGAGCGATCTTCGCGCTCGAGGTGCCATTCCGCGATCAGATGGCGCGGCGCATGCTGCTCCCGGCGCTGGTTGCCTCGGCGTCCGGTTATGTCGTGTTCGTCGCGTTCAGCAGCACCAAGCCGATCTTCTCCTTCGACGCCGACCGTGCGGTGGCGTTCCAGTACAAGGATCTCGCCGGCGCCATTCTCATCGGGATCGGGTGTGCGCTCGGAGCCCGAGCGTTCTCGCGATTGATCCGTATGGCCAAGGCATTCACGCTTCGTCCCATCGCGAGTCGCCTCGTGATCACCGGAGCGTCGCTCACGGGCCTGTTCATCCTCACCCGTGCGCTCACCGGCGAGAGCCTCACGCTCGGCTCGGGCTACGAAGTGTTCGGATGGCTCGGTGAGGAACATGCGGTGTGGCTGCTTGCCGCGATCTTCTTCATCCGGTGCTTGTCGACTGCCGTCACGCTGGCTGGTGGCGGTGTCGGCGGCGTCTTCATTCCGCTGGTCGTCGGCGGGGCCATCGTGGGACGCGGTGTCGGCGACATCATCAACCCGCTCGACCCGACGCTGTACGTCCTCCTC
>JAJCXU010000232.1 GCA_029263275.1 Ilumatobacter sp. | reverse complement strand
CAAACCGGCGACGGTCAACTCATTGACGATCTCACCGGGCTCGGACCCGAGCATGACGGCGAGGTGTTCGTCGGCACGGAGTTCGCGTGTTGCCACCGTGACCGTGCGGACCAGGAGATCCTCGAGCGTCGCTGCATCCGCAATCTGGCCGAGCAAGGTGGTGAAGAACTGGTCGAGTTCGTACACGCGGTGCGCTTCGAAGATGACCTCGCGTCCACCAGGGAACAACCGATAGAGCGTGGCCCGAGACACACCGCTGTGTTGAGCGATGTCCTCGATAGTGACCTTGGCGACGCCCCAAGTCTCCCAGCAGGTCTTCACCGATTCGAGGACGCGAACCTCTGTCGCTGTCCACTCGCGCGCTGCCAGACGATCCATCGATGAGACGATGACACGAAAACCGTCTCATTGTCAACCGACAGGCGTCACGCAACCGCGATTCCCCCGCAGCGCGAGGCCGGATAACGTCGTGCGTCGCGTGAACAACCTTCCAAGGAGAACTGAAATGCGATCCACCATCAAGAAACTCATCCCGGCCCTCGCCGTCGGCGCACTCGTACTCGCTGCTTGTGGCAGCGACGACGAGCCACAGACCACTGAGGCTGCCGACGACAGCAACGATGCCTGTTCGAACACCATCGAAGACGGTGTCCTCACCGTCGCCACGGGCAACCCGGCCTTCTTCCCCTGGGTCATCGACGACACACCTGAGTCGGGCGAGGGCTTCGAGTCCGCGGTCGCGTACGCCGTGGCCGCCGAGATGGGCTACGAGGGCGATGCCGTCAAGTGGGTCCGCAGCGATTTCGACGCCGCCATCCAGCCCGGCGCCAAAGATTTCGACGTCAACCTCCAGCAGTTCTCCATCAAGGAAGAGCGCAAGGAGACCATCGACTTCTCGCTCCCCTACTTCACGAGCAACCAGGCCATCGTGGGCCTCGACGGCTCCGCTGCCGAAGGCGCCACCTCGATTGCTGACCTCAAGGACGTGAAGTTCGGCGCCCAGGCCGGCACGACCAGCCTCGACTTCATCACTGACGTGATCCAGCCGAACGATGACCCCTTCGTCTATGACGACAACGTCGCCGCCAAGGCAGCGCTCGAGGCCAACCAGATCGACGCCGTCGTCTTCGACCTCCCGACCGCACTCTTCGTGTCGGCCGTCGAGATCGAAGGCAGCTCCGTGATCGGCCAGTTCCCCGCAGCTGCTGGTGGCACGACCGACGAATTCGCCATGGTGCTCGAGAAGGGCAGCGCCCTCACCCCGTGTGTCGACGCTGCCATCCAGGCAATCACCGACAGCGGCGTCCTCGCTGACATCCAGACGCAGTGGCTCTCCGACAACACCGGCGCACCCGTCATCTCTGAATGAACCCAGAGTTACGTCTGGGGTCTGACCCCAGACGTAACTTGTGTTCGGCATGAACCAGCGGACCCGCCGTGAGGCGTACGAACAACGTCAGCGGAAGCGATCGCTGATCATCGCGTTTCTCAGCACGTCGGTGGTCGTTGGGGCCATCGTCGTGCTGGTGCCGCGCCTCCCCCGCTGGGATCGCGTGCGAAAGTCGTTCTTCGACGGTGAAGTCTTCGCTGACTCCTTTCCGCGATTGCTGCGCGCCTTCTGGCTCGACGTGCAGATCTTTACTTGGTCAGTACCACTGATCTTCGCGTTGTCGCTGGCCGTCGCGGTATCGCGCAATACGCGCTCACCGGCACTGTTTCCGCTCCGCGCTGCGGCGGTCATCTACACCGATGTGTTCCGTGGCGTCCCGGTCATCCTCACGATCTTCCTGATCGGGTTCGGCGTGCCCGGATTGTTCGATTCACGGTCGTGGAGCAACCCGCTCATCTGGGGAAGTGCGGCGCTCGTCTTGTCGTACTCCGCCTACGTGTCCGAGGAGATCCGCGCCGGAATCGAAGGGGTGCACGAGAGCCAACGCGCTGCCGCCCGATCCCTCGGCATGAGCAGCAGCCAGACCATGTCGACCGTCATTCTGCCGCAGGCGCTTCGGCGGATCGTCCCGCCGATGATGAACAGCCTCGTCTCGCTACAGAAGGACGTCGCGCTCGTCAGTCTGATCGGACCGATCGAGATTCTCCGCCAAGCCGGGCTCGACAAGTCGAATGCCGCCAACTTCACGCCCTACGTCGCCGCAGCGGTGATCTTCCTCGCCGTCACGATCCCCTGCACCCGGGTCGCCGACTACCTCCTCAATCGTGAACGCCGACGTACCGGTGCGACGGCCGTGTCATGAGCAACACGACGCACCACCCGGCAAAGCTGTCGCTGCGCGGCGTACGCAAGGCCTTCGGAACGAACACCGTGCTCGATGGCATCGACCTCAACGTCGCGGAGGGCGAGGTCATCACACTGATCGGGGCCTCGGGGTCAGGCAAGTCGACACTGCTCCGATGCGCCAATCTCCTCGAGCCACTCGACGACGGCGAGATCTTGTTCGACGGTGTCGACATTGCTGAGCCCGGCCTCGACCCCGACCCGATTCGCCGACGCATCGGGATGGTGTTTCAGAGCTTCAATCTGTTCCCGCACATGAGCGTCACCAAGAACGTGGCCATCGGTCCGCGCAAAGTGCTCGGCACCGACAAGGCCACCGCCAGAGCCGCGGCGGTCGAGATGCTCACTCGTCTCGGGCTCGGCGATCGCGCCGATGCATACCCCGATCAGCTGTCGGGTGGCCAACAGCAACGAGTCGCCATCGCGCGGTCGCTGGCGATGAATCCGGAGGTGATGCTCCTCGATGAGATCACCTCCGCGCTCGACCCTGAGCTCGTCGGCGAGGTGCTCGACGTCGTCCGCGACCTGAAAGCCGACGGCATGACGATGCTGTTCGCCACTCACGAGATGGCGTTCTGTCGTGAGATCAGCGATCGCGTGTGCTTCCTACACCAAGGCCGCATCCTCGAACACGGCCCACCCGAACAGATCTTCGGCGACCCGCAAGAACCTCGTACTCGCGAGTTCCTGCAACGTGTCATCGACGCCGGCCGCCTGTGATCACCCACGCCGCGGACTGATTCACGCCTGATTGACGGTCGCCGTTCATCCTGGGCACATGGACACGACCACGTCAGCACACACAGCTCCCACGCACCCTTCTCACCGCACGCTCCGAGCCCGATGGGCAGCAATCGGGGCCGCCATTGCGGTCTCACTCGGTGCGGGCGGCGGATTTGGTCTCGCCCACGCCGTGCAGTCGAGTGGCGAACGGGCAACGTACACAGCGATCACACCATGTCGGCTCACCGATACCCGACCCGGCGACGACAACGTCGGTCCCCGTGCAACCCCGATCACCGCAGGCGAGACCGTCACCATCGACGCCAATGCACCCCAGGGCAGGTGCGAGGCGAGCGACTATCCCGACGACGCTGGCGCACTGCAGCTCAACGTGACCGCGGTGAACGCAACAGTGGGCAGCTTCCTCACGTTCTGGCCCGACGGCACGATGCCGCTGGCGTCGAGCCTCAACCCGACGCCCGGCCAGCCGCCCGCACCGAACGCCGTGCCGGTGGAACTCACCGCTGCACAAAGTTTCAAGATGTTCAACAACGCAGGCTCGGTCGACGTCATCATCGACGTGGTCGGCTTCTACACCGACCACAACCACGATGACCGGTACTACACCAAAGCCGAGATCGACGCTGCCGGCGCACCGCTCAAAGACCAGGTATATGTCATTGACTTCACCGAGTTCACGCCGTACAACCTCGACGGCACTGGCAAAGCTCGCAGCTCGGGCGGCGTCGGGGTGTACATCCCGGGCAGTGCCGGCAACAACCAGCTGTACGCGCCGCTGCACCTTCCCACCGGGGCGACGATCACGGCGTGGCAGGCAAGCGTGATCGACAAGGTCAGTGGAACCGGCCTCAACGTCGAGTTCCGCGTGAACGGCGTGAAGCACTCCGAGATCGACACGTCCGGATCGAGTCCCAACACCCAAATCCTCGGGTCGAGCGACGACTACACCGTGATCGCTGGCAATGCGTTGACGTTCCGGGCCGAGTCATTCGGGAGCAGCACCTGGACGCAGGTCACCGACAACTTGCAGGTCGTGAAGATTGTGATCATCTATGACGAGGCGGGTGCCTGAAGTCGCGGCCTCGGCTAGCTCGTCACTCCGCAGACGAGGTCGCGATTGATACACATTGCGACCTCGCCTTCGAGCTTCGCCTGATCCCACACGTTCCAGAAGTCCGCGTGCCCCGTGGTGATGTCGCCCGATGCCAGTGACAGACCCGTCGGGTCGACCGGCGGGTAGTCGATGCCGATCGTGAGCTGCGGCAGAGGGACCGGATGGGCTTCGGGACAGCCACCCTCGTTGTCGAAGCTGCTGTAACGAACGTGCGCCGAAGCCCCGAACGTGGTGAGGCGCTCGCCGTCCCAGCAGTCGGGAAACACGATGATCAGTCGCAGCGACGTCCCGTCAGGGCATTGTGTCGGCGCGTCGTTGCGTGCTGCGCCCGTCCCACACGACCACGCCACGATGTCGCTTGACTGGGTCTTCTGCGCGGTCGAGTCGCCCCCGACCATCATGAACCCCTCGGGGTACGGCACGACCTCAGCCGGATCGACGCCATGGCCGGGCCGGTAGTACGCCGACATCTTGAGCGGCTCGATGACATTGCCCTCGGCGTTGAGGAGTGCCGGCGCCCAGTACGACGCTGTGTCGCGGCGCTGATCGCACGACGTCTCCGCGCTGAGCATTCGTTCGTTGTAGCCCGGGTCAGAGTTGACCGCTCTGTTGCCGAAGAACATGTGTAGGTGACTCTTGCCAGCTTGCCAGGGCAGCACGATCGGATCGTCGTACGCCAGATGGCTCAACTCGCATTCCACGACGAACTGAGCGACTCGCCCCTGCGGGCCACGCCGTTCAGGGTCCGGATCGCCGCCAGCATTCGTCTCCGCGGCAGAACTGCCACACGCGGCCAACAGTGCGCTTGCCGCGACCAACGCCCCGATGATCCGTCGACGTCCTGCCCAACCCATCGGCGTCAGGCTACGAGCGCGCGGCCGATGGGTCATGGCGGGAGGTTTGGTGTTGATGGATGAGCCGCGGTGCGACGTCAGCCTGCGGGAGCTGCGGGCACATCGATGGCATCGACATCGATGTCGACGACGATGTTGGTGGCGGGAACCGCCGGAGCCGTCTCGGCATCAGGCATGTTCTCGAGTTCCGGCGGGTCCGGCAGCTCGGCGATCTGGTAGTCGATCGACGGCGGCGCGTTCTCGACGTCGATGAGCCAACCGAGCACATTGAGGACGCCGACGGTCCAATCGCCACTTCCCTCACCGTCGCACGGGGCGAGGCTCTCGAGATTGGCGGGTGCGGTGTTCGTGATGGTGTTCCCGCCGAAGCAGTTACCCAGCTCCTCGGTCGCCATGCTCACACCTTCGACGGCGATGTCCGCAACGCGACTGTCGCTGACGACGTTCAATGTGACGCTGTTGTTCTGGGCTTCCCAGAGCAGCGACTCGGGAATCTCGTCAGCTGGCGGTTCCTCGCGCTGTTCAGCGCAACCAATCTCCCACTCGTCGGGTGTCGGGAGGTCGTCGTTCGCCCCTTCTTCCAGAAAGGGGACGAGAGCGATTCCGGTCTTGTCATGATCAAACACCAGATTCTTCGTGATCAGGTTGTCGATCCCGCCCGGAGCGACGATGCCGTTGCCCATGGCGAGCAGTGCGACGTCGATCGCCGGAGTGTCGGCCTGGTTGTTTGAATGCACGATGTTGCCAACGACGGTGGTGTCGCGCTCGGGGTAGCAGAGTTCGTAGCTGCCCGAGTTGGGCACGACGCCCGCACGGTTGTTGCGGAACGTCGAGTTCATGATGACGAGGTTGCCGCCCGAGTTCGTTCCCGAGTAGCCGAGGCCGTTGTGTTCGGAGATGACGTTGTTGATCAACGAGTCACAGGGGAAACATTGGCCGATGTAGAAGCCCGCATCGGGGCTGCCTGCGCCATAGGAGTTGTCGATCTGGCCGTTGATCGAGTCGAACGCGTACACCCCGTAGTCACCATTGCGGATGGCGGTGATGTAGGACGCCCGGTAGCCCACGGAGGAGGTGAAGAACACGCCGTTGCTCGTGTAGTTCTGCGCCGTGAGGTTTTCGACGACTACGCCCTTCGCTCCGAGTACGCGAACGCCGTTGTCGAGTTCGAACTCGCCGTCGAGCACGACGCCAGCGCGGTCGGTGCCGCGGATCGTGATCTCGTCGGTGACGACGTTGACCGCTTCGTTGTAGGTGCCGGGCGAGACGAGAATGAGGTCACCAGGTGCGGCGGCATCGACGGCGTCTTGGATCGCAGCGAAGTCCTCGGGCACGTGCAGGATGCCGTCGGAAGGCGGGTCGGTCTCGACCGGCGCCTCGGTCTCTACCGGCGCTTCGGTCTCGACGGGTGCGTCGGTTTCCACCGGTGCATCAGTCTCCACAGGAGCATCCGTTTCGACGGGTGCGTCAGTCTCAACCGCGGCGTCGGTGGCCGGAGCGGCATCGTCGCTTGACGATCCACACGCAGCAAGCGTGATGACGGCAGCGAGTGCCACGGCAAGTTTGCGATTCATGTTTCCCCTTGAGTGGTGTGAACGACATGGCGCCCTCACGCCACGTCGACCATTGTTCAGTCGTGATACTGACAGGTCAGGTCAAACGATGCCGACTCAGGCGGCAGGCAGCACCGTGACGGATCCGACCATGCCAACGGTCTTCGTTCCATGGATGGAGCAGTAGTAGAGGTACGTCCCCGGCGTGTCGAACAGGTTGCGGTACTCGTCGCCCGGCGCGAAGTCCTCGGTGTCGATCCCCCAGGTTGCCGAGTCGTCGACGGGCAGCACGTTGTGGTCATTGCGACCGTTGTTGGTCCACCACACTTCGGTCCCGGCAACCACCTCGATGTCCGCGGCGCGGAACGTGTTGTCGAGTGACCTGACTTGCACCACTTCCCCGTTCGGGGCGGCGGGAGCAATGGTGGTTGCAGGAGGCAGCGTCTCGCCCACTTCGACCTCGGGCTCGATCGTGGTCGGCGGCAACGTCCGCTCGGGTGCTGGCGCTTCGTCGACTGCTGCGGAGTAGGCGTCGTTCCCGTCAGCTCCGCAGGCGCTGAGGAGGACCAATGCGACCGCTGCCGCGAGGAGGGGAGCGCTTCTCACTGTCCGCCCATGAATGCGTTGCCGAATTCGTCGCGCAGGGTCTTCTTGCTGAACTTGCCGACGCTGGTCTTGGGAACCTCGTCGATCCATTGCACGCCTTTGGGAAGCTGCCACTTCGCGACCTTGTCGGCGAGATGCTCGAGCACGTCGGCCTCGGTCAGCGAGTCGTCGGAGCGCACGACACATGCGAGTGCCGCCTCGCCCCACTTCGGGTGAACGATGCCGACGACTGCGGCCTCGGCGACCTTGGGGTGCGACATGATCTCGTTCTCGAGTTCGACCGACGAGATCCATTCGCCGCCTGACTTGATGAGGTCCTTCGTGCGGTCGACGAGCCTGATCCGACCGCGAGCGTCGACGGTGGCCACGTCGCCTGTCTTCAACCATCCGTCGTCGGTGAAGCTCTCCCTCGACCGCGCATCGTCGTAGTAGTCCGCAGCGATCCAGTTGCCCCGGCACTGCAGCTCGCCGCTCGCCTCACCATCCCAGGCAACCGGGGCTGCCGATTCGGGCTCGACGACCCTGGCCTCGACACCGAAAGAAATCCGCCCGACCTGCGTCCTCAGGTCAGCCTGCTCGTCGATCGACAGTTCGCGCTGGTCGACATCGAGGTGGCACACCGAGGCGATCGGGCTCGTTTCGGTCATTCCCCAGGCCTGCAAGATCGGCAAGCCTGTTTGCTCGCGGTAGGCCTCCGACAGCGAGCGTGGCACAGCGGAGCCACCACACGGAATCGAGCGCAGCGACGACGTGTCGCGCCCCTTCAGCTCCGGCAGCACCGCCATCCAGATGGTCGGCACGCCGGCCGCCACCGTCACGTTCTCGTTCACGATCAAGTCGGCGAGGGCCGGCCCTGACAGATCCGCGCCCGGCATGACGAGCGTTGCTCCGGTTGCCACCGCAGCGTGCGCCAATCCCCACGCGTTGGCATGGAACATCGGCACGACGGGCAAGATCACGTCGGACTCACAGGCGGCGAGGCTGTCGACCATCATCGCGCCCATCGTGTGCAGGTGCGTCGAGCGATGCGTGTAGATGACACCTTTCGGGTTGCCCGTGGTGCCCGACGTGTAACACATGCTTGCGGCACGGTGTTCGTCAGTGATCTCGGGGAAGTCGATCGGTTGCTCAGCCGCGATCAGTTCTTCGTAGTTGAGCAGCGTGTGTCCGCCGAGGTCGGCGGGGATGTCACCCTTCCCATCGTCCATCAGCACGAGGTGCTTCAGGTTCGTGAACGTCGGCAGCAGCGGAGCGAGCAGCGCAAGGAGCGATCGATCGACGAAGATCACCTCATCATCGGCGTGGTTGACGATGTAGGTGAGTTGCTCAGGGAAGAGGCGGATGTTGAGCGTGTGCAGCACGCGTCCGGTGCACGGCGCGGCGAAGTACAGCTCGAGGTGGCGGGCGGTGTTCCACGCGAACGTCGCGACGCGTCCCTCAGCGGAGATCCCAAGCGTGTCGAGTGCTCCCGCGAGCTGGCGCGTGCGCCGCGTGAATTGGGCATAGGTCGTGCGTTCGAGACCGTCGGCAGCAGCCGTGATGATCTCTTTGTGACCGTGGTACTTCTCCGCCCGGTCGAACAGGTGGTTGATCGTCAGTGGAACGTCTTGCATCAGCCCTTGCATGACCGCCGAATGTATCCGTTCTCCGCCATCGCACTCCCAGTCGGCGGTACTGTTCCGGCTCGTGAGTGAAGCGGTGGCGATCGAACCCGACCCGACACCACACGTCCGCCCGAACTGGGCACCACTGACGCTGGTTGCGTTTGTTGCGCTGGTCATCTGCTCGAACATCGCGAGTGCGGTGTGGGCAAGGTGGGTCAACACGAATCCCGAGGGACTGCTTCTGCTCTCCTCACGCAACAGGTATTTGGCGCTCACACTCGCCGCAGGTGTCTCACTCCCGTTCTACGTCGTCATCGGCTTCCTGCGCATCGGCGCGGCATTCGTCGTCTGCCACCTCGTCGGGCGGGCCTACCGCGACGACGTCACCGGATGGTTCACCAAGTACCTCGGGATGACGAAAGAGTCGATCGTCGTCTTCGAGCGCGGCT
>JAJCXU010000231.1 GCA_029263275.1 Ilumatobacter sp. | reverse complement strand
CGTCGCCGTAGAAGTCCCAGCCCCAAACACGCTCGATGAGTTGGCGCCGCGAGAAGACACGCCCTGGTGCCTCGGCGAGTGCCGTGAGCAGTTCGAACTCGAGACTGGTCAACTCGACTGCCGCCTCATCCACGCTGACCTCATGGCGTTGGACATCGACCGTCAGACCGTCGAACCGCATCCCGCTGTCCGGCTCGCCACCGATGTCTCGATGTCTTCTGAGCACGGCTTTGACCCGGGCAACCAACTCCCTGGGGCTGAACGGCTTCGTGATGTAGTCGTCTGCGCCGAGTTCGAGGCCAACCAACTTGTCGGTCTCCTCCGAACGCGCCGTCAGCATGATCACGTATACGTTTGACGTGCGGCGGAACTCGCGGAGCACGTCGAACCCGTCGATCCCGGGCAAACGAAGATCGAGAACGACGAGGTCCGGCGGATGTCGACTGAATCGATCCAACGCCTCCTCGCCGTCGGCGGCCTCGTCCACGTCATATCCGTCATTGCGCAAGTAGGTGCTGACGAGCTCGCGGATTCCTGCCTCGTCGTCGACGACGAGGATCCGTTCGCGAGCCATGAGTGCATCGTATTTCCGGGAGTCTGCGGCGCCTCGGGCCCGAAGACCCTGTTGCCGCTATCGACTCTCTAGGCGTCCCGGCCGCGTTCGGTCGGGCTGGTCACGATTTCTTCGTACGCCGCCACATCCAGATAGGTGGGCTCGTACACGACATCACGCAACTCGAGCTGTGACGTGAAGGCACGAAGATGGTTTCGCGATCCCCGTTCGAGCTGCGCATACAGGGTTGTCAGATCTGCATTGTCGGTCGCTGCCGCACGTTCTCGAAGATCGGAGATGTCGAGTTCCTCGATCAGGGCGCCGACTTCCAGTGCCGCAGTGAGGGAGGCATTGCCGTCGGCCACCAACTGGTCATACAGCTCTTGGATTTGGGGATTCCTGAACGTGCCGAGTTCATTGCCGGCAGCGGGATCGACGAGGTCGTACTGATCGAACACGTCGCGCGCCGCGTCGATGTGGGTGCGTTCGCTCGATGCGATGTTCTCGAAGATGCGCAGCCCCCACATGTCGCCGAGCGTCGTGTAGACGTCGTGCGCAAGTTGTTCCTCCTCGCGCATCCACTGCAGACCCGCGAGTTCGTCCTCGCTCAGCTGGACCGCCTGATCGTCCACGGAGGTCGAGTCGTCCTCCGTCTCGGTGGGCAGTTCGGTTGATGTGGTCGCGACTGGCTCTGTCGGTGCCGGCGGTGCCAGTTCGGATGTCGTCGTGGTTGCTGGCTCCGTACTGGTGGTTGTTACAGCGCTGAGGTCGCCGACGTCGTCGGTTTCCGTGGACGTATCGCTGGCGCAGGCAACAACACCGAAGGGCAGCAGCAGCGCAGTGGCCACCGCTATGCCCCGTCGACGGCCGAGATGGTCGTGTGATCGATTGGTGAGATTCATGGTCATTCCCTTCCAGACATGACGACCGCCGGGCGGTGAGCCCGGCGGTCGAGATTCATTAGCCGTTCCCATTGCGCTCGGCGCCACGGTTCATCTCGCCGTTGCGAGCCTGGACCTGATCGCCGGTTCCGTCGTCGAGGCGGACCCGATCGCGATCTTGGGCGTGATCGCCTTCGCACTCCTCTGCGAGAGTCCAGTCACCCGTTCCGTCACCGAGTTGGTGTTGGAACTGGTGCTGTGCTCGCTGCTGGCCCTGCACGGAGGCGGGGTCCTGCTCGTTCACACGGTCACGGTCGCGAACGCGGTCCTGGTCCTCACACGTGGGGACCGGCTCTGTCGGGTCGGAGGTGTCGCTCTGGGCGAGCGTCGCACCGACAGGAACCGCAAGCGCTCCGGCAGCGATGACGGTCATCAACATTTTCTTCATGGCGTTCTCCTTTCGGGAGGTGGTTGGTACTTGTCCTTGCACCATCCAGATAGCTACCGCATTGTCGAGCCCCGAGGACCGGGTTCATGAAGCTCCGATGAAGTCGACAACGGCCAGGCCCTCCGAACGCTGGCCCGAGGGCACACATATCACTCTCACCAAATCATGCTTTGACCCACTCGATATCCGGCAATCTCGCGATACGAAAGCGCTCGATATTGTTCGCCGGCGCCGGCCGAGCGGGTCGATGGGGGAGAGGCGCGGGCTGCGCAACCCGCCGCCCGATCGATCTGACCTCAGGTGGTGCAACCGGTGGTGCAACGCCGATGATTCGACCAACTTTCCACCACGAAGTAGCTGGTCAGTGCGGGTGGCAACATTGGCAAGACTCACGACGCTGGGCGGGGTTCGATTCCAGGAATCGAACCCTCGTCGTCTTGGCGTGTCGTCCGGTCGCTGTCGGTGAAGACCAGGTCAGCAGCCATTCTTTGGCGCCGATCATCGGAGACATACCACCCTCCAAAGGCGGGAACAGGTGTTCGTTTGTGGAGCTGGGGGGAATCGAACCCCCGTCCCTCAGCCGGTGGACGAACTTGCTACAACCATTCCCGGCATTGTCTCTGACGCTGAGACACCGACGGGTCGGCTGTCCGCTCAAGGCGGACCACGCTCAGTCTTTCCTGAAAGTCAGCAGTCTTTCCCGCTGGCAATGGTCTTTCCCATCGTCATCCCCCACTTCTGTTGCCGGGCTGTGGTGGAGTGGCCCCGTGCGACATTTCTGCTCACGATGACTCTTCACTCATCTGATCGAAATCAGGCGGCGAGAGCGAACTGCTCATCGGCAATTCTGTTGTTTTCCCCGTTTAACGAGTCTGAGAAACTCGGGTTGCAAACTCGAACAGCGTTACTGACGTCGAATCCAGTCAGCCCCGTGATCAATATGTAGGGGTTCAACGTACCTGCTCAATCGGCAGTTCACAGCCCGTTCACGCTCGTGGTGGAGGGTGATCCCATGAGCAAGCTGAGTAGTCGTGCGCACGTTGTCGTCATCGCCGCCGCCTTGGCGCTCGCCGCCTGCGGGGGAGGGAGTGACAGCGCCAGTGAGCCGGACAGCTCCGTCGCCGTGGCTGAGACGACCATGGAATCGGATCCGCCGTCGTCCGAACTGCCGGCAGCGACAAGCCCGCCTGCCACCGATGCGCCATCTGCCGAAGCTGATGAGCCGTTGTGCGGCACGGTCATCGATGAGGGAGAGTACGAGCCAATCGACTGCGCCGAAGCTCACGACGCCGAGTTCGCTGGATTCGCATCCACGACCTCGGGCCCGTCAACCGATGACGATCCAGACTTCGAGCTCGAACTGCTCGGTCTGTGTGCCGATCCGGTGTCGGCACTGACGGGGCGACCTCCGTCGGCGTACGGAATCGACGTCGGCACGGTGCACGATCCCGACTCGGGTGGTGCAAACAACGTCGAGTGTTGGGCGGTGATGTCGACGCCGGGGTCGCTCGCTGGATCGATGCGCAACGTCAACATCGAAGAAGCGCTCGGCGAGTATTCGCTGATTGTCGACATGGCGCCGGGAACGTGTTTCCTCGAAGCCGAAGAAGGGTTCGATGTCGGCACTGTCAGCGACTGCAATACCGATGGCGTGACGCAGTTGATCTCCGTGATGTCGACGTCATTCGACGAGTTCGATGACGAGGGGATCACCGCTGACGGGTTCGCGTCGTGTGAACAGGAGATTCTTGGCGCTGACTTCGAGGTCATCGGCTCCGGCTACTACCTGCTGACACCGCTCGAAGAGGGCTGGCACGCGCTCGACCGTCGATCAGTCGTCTGTTTGGCTGAGCGAAGCGACGACGACGTTGCCGAAGTGGCTCAGGCAGACGCCGATCAGCCGTGCGCTGGAACGTCCGGCGACCTGTACCCGACGATCCCATGCGAGGAACTCCACGCCGCAGAATTCGCCGGGACCGTTCCGCCGCCCGCAGAGGTGCTGCCGGAGGACGTCGATGCAGCGAGCCTCATGGGAACGGAGGCCTGCCATCAGACAGTGCTCGACTTCGCTGGGCTAGATCGGCTGCCGCAGGGCCTGGGCACGGGATTCCACGTCACGTCGGGACTCGGGGAGCCGATCGTGGCCGACCTGCTCTGCTTCCTGAGTACGGACCTGGCAGATGGGCTGCTTGGCAGCATCTCCGATGTTGGAGTGAGCGGAGCCCTGCAGAAGATCGTGGTCCCTGAGACCGAGCCCGGCTCATGCTTCTCACTCGGCGAGAACAACTTCTTCCTGGCCGAACCAGCCGACTGTTCCGACGATGGTGCACTGATGTTCATCGGCTCCTTCGATCTCGACGACGGGCCATACCTCGGCGACGAGGCCATCCGCGAGATCAGAGCGGTCGAATGCGCACGGATCCTGGACGAGTCCGGCCTGGCGGCCGACCCGACATCGATCTCGGGAACGTTCCCAGGGCCGCGCGACTGGGTCGTGGCAGGTGAGCGGGGCGTCGCCTGCGACGCAGTGCCGATCTAGGAGCGAATCAGGTCGCCGCGGGAGGAGAGGGGGCGTTCAGTCGTTGCCGTATTTGGCGGCGCGATTGAACGCCGTCTCAATTTCTCGATCCGCGTCGCGCTCGGCCATGTTCTGACGCTTGTCGCCCTTGGTGCGGCCCTTGGCCAGGCCGAGTTCCATCTTGGCCCGTCCACCCTTCCAGTACAGGCGGAGCGGGACGATGGTCAGACCGCCCTGCGCCGTGCGCGCATCGAGCTTGTCGATCTCGGCCCGGTTGAGCAGCAGCTTGCGCTCGCGGTCGGGCTCGTGGGCGCCGAAACCGATGGCGTTCGTGTACGGGGGGATATGGATGCCGTCGATCCACATTTCACCGCGCCGGACACGTGCATATCCCTCGGCGATCTGTGCATTGCCTTCGCGCAGGCTCTTGACCTCGCTACCGGTGAGGACCATGCCGGCCTCGTAGGTGTCCAGGATCTCGTAATCGCGATAGGCGCGCTTGTAGCTGGCAATCAGCGTGGTGCCGTCGTCTTTCGACCCACGTTTGGTCTTCTTGCCCTTCTTTGCCATTTTGCTTTCGGCCTACCAATCCTGTTTCGGCGTGCCACGCTATCGGTACCCTCACGACGGTGATCGAGATCTCCCGAGACGCGTACAACCGGATCATCGGTGAGGCGCTCGACGAGTACCCACTGGAGATGTGTGGGCTGCTGGTCGGCCCGTCGGCTGATCGCGCTCCCGAATTCCATGCAACGCACAACGACGATGCGTCGGCCCGTGTGTACACCGTGAATCCGAAGGACTTCATGCGTGTCGACATGGCGGCCGACGATCGCGACTGGGAGATCAATGGCGTCGTGCACAGCCATACCCACTCCGAGCCGTATCCCAGCCCCACCGACGTCGCTGCTGCCGTGGATCCTGCATGGCACTACGTGATCGTCAGCCTCAAGCGGGAAGCACCCGAGCTGCGGAGCTACCGCATCGCTGACGGCGAGATCATCGAAGAGCCAATCGCTGTCGTCTGAGCGGGAGTTGACTCCCGCTTGTACGATTCCTGACAACCCCGATCAGATTTGTCGGAATGTCCGGATGGGCAGCGAGGTTGGGACAGGAGATGAACGCCGTGACCGCCATGATTGTCGAGACTGCACCCCCCACGCCGAACATGCTGCACGACGGCGTCCTCGGCATGATCGGCAATACGCCGATGGTCGACGTGTCGAACCAGTCGCCCAACGCTGATGTGCGCATCCTCGCCAAGATGGAGATGCAGAACCCGTTCGGGTCGGTCAAGGACCGCATTGCCAAGAATATGATCGAGGCCGCCGAGGCCGACGGTCGCCTGCAGCCGGGGCAGACCATCATCGAGCCGTCGTCGGGCAACACGGGTATTGCTCTCGCTGCCATCGCGCGCATCAAGGGCTACCCGATCAAGATCATGATGCCGGACAGCGTGTCGGTCGAACGGCGCCAGATGCTCGAGATTTTCGGCGCCGAGATCATCCTCACACCGGGCCCGGAAGGGTCGAACGGCGCGGTCGCCCGAGCCAAGGCCCTCGCGGCGGAACATCCCGAGTGGTATTTCCCGTATCAGTACGCGAACGACGCAAATCCCCGTGCGCACTTCGAGGGCACCGGTCCGGAGATTGTGCGCGACGCGCCAGACATCACCCACTTCGTGGCTGGCCTGGGCACGAGCGGCACGCTGATGGGGACGGGAACCTTCCTGAAGCAGTACGACCCGTCGATTCAGATCATCGCTGTGGAACCGCCCTTGGGGGAGCGCGTCGAAGGGCTCCGCAACATCGGCGAGGGCTACATCCCGCCGGTGTTCGAGAACTGGAACGGCTACGACCTGCTCGACCGCAAGCGCGTCGTACGACCGCGTGAGTCGATCGAGTGGACACGACGCCTGGTCAACGAGTGCGGCATCTTTGCTGGCATCTCCGCCGGAGCGGCGATGGCCGGCGCGGCCAAGGTGGCGTCACAGATCGACGCGGGCACGATCGTGTTCATCGTGTGCGACGGCGGCTGGAAGTACCTGTCGACCGGTGCGTACACCGACGATCTCGACGTCGCGGAAGCAAATGCCGAGGCGACCATCTACTTCTGATCAGCTGCCGTTCATGCTGGCAGACCTGGCAGCTTCTTGACGATTGGCCCGCCAAAGCTCAAGTAATCGTCTCGGTCGGCCGACACATGGAGTGTGACTGACCTGCAAGCGCCTCCGCGCACTGAACCGACGGCGCTGCCGGCGCCGACGCCGGATCTTGTTGGTGATCGCGCCCCGCTGCCGCCACCGCCCCTGAGCGTTCCCGCAGCCACACCCGCCTCGCTCCCGCCGCTCAACGGCGCGCCGATCGTGCCGCCGATGCCGCGTTTCTCACTCGACGAGGTCAACGACGCTGCAGCGCCGACCGAAGCATGCCCGCCGATCCTCGAAGCAGCACCTGCGATTGCACAGGTCGACGCCGGTGCTCCTGCGTTCGTTGTCACGCCGCTGATGGACACCACAGTCGTCGACGTGATCCCCGCACCGTCGCCCGCTCAGCCGCTTGGCAGCCCGCCCCCGGTGGCGATGGTCATGCCGTCGCTTCCGAACGTTGCCGCTGCACCGTCGCCCAGCAACTCGCCGGAAGTTCCGGTCTCGCATCATCCGATGCAGCACGGCGTGCCGATGACATTGCTTGGCGATACGACGGAAGCACCAGCCGCGAGGCCGCTCAAGACCGGCCGCGGAGTTGGCCGCACCGTCGTTCGAACGGTCTTCGGGGTCGTGGTGGCCGGAGCACTCGGCGTCGGAGCGCACCTCGGCTACGACTGGTGGGAAGCACGGGATGCGACCGCTGTCGACGGTGGCGTCGCTCTTGACGGAACCGATCTGGCGTCGTGGCCACAGGTCGACCCGCCAGCAATTCGCTACACCGACAGTGTCACGACATTCCGAGACAGCGCCGGGGTCCGCACCCTCACGGCCCACCGCGAGATCTCCTCCGGCCGGACGCAGGCCATCGTGCACTCCACCGACGCTGCGGGAACCGACCTCGGCACCGTCGAGATCGACTATCGCGGCGACCAGTCCTTCATCCATTCCGCTCCCGACGGCCCGTGGGCAGCCACGACAGCGGAAGACGCGCTCGCGCAGATCGGCGACACCTGGACCGCAGACGTGTTCACGGTGAACGAGATCTTCCCCGCGGCCGCAGTGCCATACATGACCGTGCTCGAGAGTGTTGAGCGAGTGCTCCCGGTTCGTCCGCTCGTTCCGGCTGTTGACCCCACCGTTCCGGTCGAAGCGCCCATGGCGATCTCGACCGACCCGACGAGCATGGTGTGGCAATACCGAGTGATCATCGATGTCGAGTCGTTCCGTGCGAACGAGACAGTGGCGCACCAGGAGTGGTCGCGGCATCTCGGCAGGAACGCCGTTTCTCGGATCGAAGCCTGGGTCGATGCGACGGGCATCGTCCGCCAGTTCACGGTTGACGTGGATGGCAGCGTGGTGACACACACGTTGATCGGCGGCGCAGCGAACTCGACTCGATTCGACGCGAACCCATTGCTCGGGACCGAACCAACCGTCGCCGATCCGGCACTGGTCGAGGTCTCTCTTCCTCTGGAGGCCGGCGAATGAACCCGACACCAACACCCGCTCAAGGATTGCCCCGCACGAGGTCCACGCTCGCTGGCGTCGCCTCGTTGTTGGGCCGGATGATGGCCTTTGCCCTGGTCGCTGGCGCCGGAGTCGTCGGCTGGTTCGGCGTCGACGAACTGGAACTCGGCATTCCCGCCTCTGGCAACGCGGCGCCCGTCCTCGCAGTCTCGCTTCCGGAACTCGGCGAGGGGCTCCCAGCCGCACGCCTGCAATCGCCCGCACCCTGGCGTCAGTTCGCATTGACGTATCAAGACGCCGCCTACTCGAATCATTTCTGGATCGACCTCGACGCGTGGCAGCTCAGGATCGAATCCACCCAGGGCGCAGAGACCTCCGCCGTCGAGATCAACGGCGACAGGAGCTTCACGCGAGAGTTGGGCTCACCGGACTGGGTCGAGCGTGACGTCCAAGCGACTCGCGACATCGCCAGTTGGTTGATGAGCGGCATCGGACCGTTCGTGCTGACAGATCTCGTGCCACCGAACACGCTGGGCTTCACCAGCCTGGAACTCGAAGGCACGAGTCGTGGCGAGCGTGTATACGAAGTGTCCGTGGACGCTGCCACGTTGCAGGACCAGCACCCACTTGCGCACCAACGCTGGGCGGAAGCCACTCGGCTCGTCAGCGACACGTCAGGCGTGTACCGCATCAGAGTCCGCGAGGACGGCTACATCGTTCGGATCGATGGCGAGAGCTCGTCGGTCCAATGGGATGCACTCGAAGGTGGCGTGGCGTTCTTGTCACCGTTCTCCTTGGAGCCACTCCAGACTCCAGCGACGGCACCGGCGACGACGCTGCCCGGCACCCCGGTCGACTCGCTGCCAGCTCCTGCTGAGACGCCTCCCGCTGGGAACTGAGTACGCTCATCGGCCGTGGACCGGCCGATTGGGATGTTCGATTCAGGCTTCGGTGGGTTGACCGTTGCCCGGGCGACGATCGACCTGCTGCCCGCCGAAGATCTTGTCTACATCGGCGACACTGGCCGCTATCCGTACGGGTCCAAGCCACTCGACGACGTGCGCGGGTACGCCCGTGAGCTCGCCCACAGCTTGGTTGACGACTATCACGCCAAGGCAATCGTTGTTGCGTGCAACACGGCAACGGCTGCGGGCCTCGATGCGCTACGTGACGAACTCGACGTGCCAGTCATCGACGTCATCGCGCCCGGTGCCCAGGCACTGGTGCGCACCACAGCAACCGGCCGCGTCAGCGTGATCGGGACCGTCGGCACCGTCTCGTCGGGTGCGTACGTCCGAGCCATCGCGGCGAGCGGAGCGCCGGTGACACTCTCGAGCGCGGCGTGTCCGGGCTTCGTCGAGTTCGTCGAGCGCGGTCAAACCGTGGGCGACGAAGTGATGGTTCTCGCCGAGCGGTTGCTCGCCCCAGTGCGCGATGCCGATGTCGATGCACTGCTGTTGGGTTGCACCCACTATCCGTTTCTGGCGCGCACGATTGGCGACGTGATGGGCCAAGGCGTCACCCTGGTCAGCTCCGCTGACGAGACGGCGTTCGCCGTGCAGCGTCAGCTCGCCGACATGGGCCTGCTTCGTAGCGGCGACCGGCGTGGCACACACCGCTTCGCGTCGAGTGGAGACATCGACGAGTTCCGCGAACTCGGTCGCCAGCTGCTCGGCCCCGAACTCGATGAAACCGAACCCTGGCCACCCGCCCCCGGTCAGTCTGTGCCAGGCACAGACTGACCGCGGAGCCGCTACGTTGCGGGCCATGACAGGATCTGCATCACGCCCCGACGGTCGCTCCGCCGACGAACTCCGACCGTTCTCGTTCCAGCGAGACTTCACCGAGATGGCCGACGGTTCGGTTCTCGTGTCGTTCGGCAACACCCGCGTGTTGTGCACGGCGTCGATCGACGAAGATGTCCCGCGTTGGATGCGTGGGTCCGGCAAGGGCTGGGTCACCGCCGAGTATTCGATGCTGCCCGGAGCGTCTCCCGAACGCATCAACCGCGAGGCCGCCAAGGGCAAGCAGAGCGGTCGCACCGTCGAGATCCAGCGGCTGATCGGCCGCTCACTGCGTGCGGCTTGTGACATGGAAGCACTCGGCGAACGCCAAGTCATCGTCGACTGTGACGTCCTGCAAGCCGACGGTGGCACCCGAACCGCCAGCATCTGCGGCGGATTCGTCGCGTTGCACGATGCGCTCCAACGCGTCGTGATGCGGGGTGACCTCGCCGCGAACCCGTTGCACTCGTTCTGCTCGGCGATCAGTGTCGGCATCGTGGGTGGCGCACCGGTGCTCGACCTGCCCTACGTCGAGGACTCCACTGCCGAGGTCGACATGAACGTCGTGATGCTGCGGCCAGTCGCTGGCGGCGACGCCAGCTTCGTCGAGGTGCAGGGAACTGCTGAGGGGATGACCTTCAGCCGCTCGCAGCTCGACTCGCTGCTCGGTCTGGCCGAAGGTGGGCTGGCCACGATTACCGATGCGCAGGCCGCGCTGGTCGCCGAAGCACCGTCGGCTCGCGCTGCGCGCTGATCGAACCATGCTCCAGTTCGTCTGCGCGTCGGCCAACCCCGACAAGGTCGCCGAGATTCAAGAACTCCTGGCTGGTGTCGTTGATCTGCTGCCGCGTCCGGCAGACGTCCCCGACGTCGTCGAAGACGCGGACACACTCGTTGGCAACGCTCGACTGAAGGCGGCAGCGATTGTCGCTGCAACTGGACTGCCCGCAGTTGCTGACGACACCGGACTGTTCGTCGATGCGCTCGATGACCGCCCCGGTGTGTTTACCGCGCGGTATGCGGGGGAGGGGTGCAGCTACGCGGACAACCGGGCCAAGATGATCGAGGAGTTGAGCGGGGTCGAACAGCGTGGGGCTCGATTCATGACGGTCGCGATGGTCGTCTGGCCGGACGGCACCGAAGTGGCAGTCGAAGGCGTGTGTCCGGGACAGATCGCACAGTCTGAGCGCGGCGACGTCGGGTTCGGATACGACGCAATCTTCGCACCGGACGAAGCGGATGGGTTGACCTTCGGCGAGATGTCCTCGACGGCCAAACACGCGATTTCACACCGCGGTCGGGCCTTCTCGGCGCTGCTCACCGCGCTGGAACAACGCTGACCACCAGGCCCCGGTGATCGCTCCCGGGCACAGTGAAGTCCTCGACCTCCGTCGAGGTGAGGCCGTTCCCGGTCAATGCATGATCAAGCCGAACGAAGCTCGGAAACCACCGGTCGGTCGGCCACGACGTGGAGAACCCGCGATCGTGCGCCGTGTGTGCGTCGGTGAATCCTTGGCGGAGGAGGTCGCGGAACGGCGGGTGCCAGTACGAGGCATTGAAGTCGCCGATGATCAGTGTGGGCTGGCGGGCGTCGGCGCCGAGCCCGCCAAAGGTCGCGAGATCCTCGACCCATCCGTCGAAGAATGAAATCGGTGTCGGTGGGTGCACGCCGAGGAGCCGAACTGGCCCATCCGGCCCTTCCATGGTGATGTCGAGGGTGTAGTTCACGGTGTCTGGCCGCTCGCCCTCCTTGATCGGGTACCGGCTCCAGAGCGCCATGCCGCCAGCGAATAGCCCCACTCGTTCGATCTTGTACGGATACGCCACCGACAACGGGTGCGCACGCAGCGCCACCTGATGCTCCGCGGTGAACTCACTGAAGACGATGGCATCGGCATCGTGCGCGAGGAGGGCCGTGGCGGCGTCGTCGACGACCGGGTTGGAGAAGAAGAGGTTGACGGCGGCGACCGTCACTTCCGTTGCGGCTGGGTCGGGAGCAGGAGGCCCAGCGGCAAAGACCAGAGGCGCCGCCAGGATCAAGCCACCCACGCCAACCAGGCTTGCTGTGACGGCAAGCCGGTCGGCAGTCGCCCAGCGGGCGAGCCCCGCGACGGGGACAGCAGTCAGCAGGAGATACGGGGTGAGCGCCTGCATCGTGGCGACGAACTGGGAGCCGTTCCATCCGAACGTTTGCGTCAGCAGGAGGAGACCCGCCGCAGCGGTTGCCAGCCAGCCGGCGAGTTCGCATGCCCGCCGAAGGCCGCCAGATTCCACGCTGTGAGGCTAGTGCCGACGGCGGGACTCGAACCCGCACTGACAGGCACCTAAAGCCTGTGCCTCTGCCAATTGGGCTACGTCGGCGTGCCTGGCCAGGCTAGAGGCCAGTGCGGTGCAGCGTGACCAGCTTTGCTGCGGCCACGTTGCGGCGTTCGAGGCTGATCGCGTACAAGCCAGCGAGGAGAATGACCGAACAACCCGTGATCGTGAGCGCGTTCGGGATCTCATCGAAGAAGAGTGAACCGATGACGACGGCGCCGATGAGTGCCGCATAGCGGAATGGTGCTGAGACGCTGAGATCGCCAACCCGAACGGTTTGGATGGTGAAGACGTAGCCGACGATGAGGCACATCGACGCCAGCAGGATCAAGAGCGCCGCCTTGAGGGTGATGGCGTTCCAGCCGGTGAACATCGCAATGACTCCCGTGAGCACGGTGAGCGACCCGGCGGTGACGAGGGCAATCGACGACGCGGGCACGGTGCTCGGCACCCGTCTGGTGGCGAATTCGCGCACGGTCATGCCCGCGGCGCTGCCGACGACGGCGATCGACCAGAGCGAGAACCCATCGGTGGCCGGTTGAACCACGAGCAGCACGCCGACGAACCCTGCGACGACGGCCGCGTAGTGGCGAGCAGTCACGGCCTCGCGGAGTACCAATGCCGCGACCAGGGTCACGGCGAAGGGAACGAGCAGGAGAATCGTCTGCGCGTTTGCGAAGTCGAGATGTACGAGCGCACCGAAGAACAACGACGTGGCAACGAGTTCAGCTGCGACGCGTGTCAGGAGCGGGCGTGTGAGTTGCTCGCGGGTGATCCATTCACCGCGTGCACGGCTGATTCCGGCGAACAGGACTGCCATCGTGATGCCCCGCAGGCACACCGCCTGGTACACGTCCACTCCGTCCTCGGTGGCGACGCGGACCAACGCGTCGTTCACGACATAGCCGAGCGAGCCAATCACCATGTAGAGCGCGCCGAGCGCGTTCGGCGACAGCCCGGAGGCTGGGTTGCTCCGGGGAGATCGAGAGGCCATCGGTCTCTAGGAGACCGGAACCCAGGCGCAGACGAGCTGTGTGACCTTGACGTCGGTCTTCTCCAAGCCGACGTTGAGCGTCGTGATGTTCTTGGCGAGTTCCATCCACTTGGCGTCGATCTCGGTGACTTCTTCTTCGAGTTCGATCTCGAGGTCTTCGACTTGTTCGACGAGGCGTTCCATCTTGTTCTCCGCGGTTTCCAAACGCTGTGCGGAAGCTTTGGTGGTGCCCCGGCGACGTGCGGCAGTTCCGGCCTTGCCGAGGAGGCCGCCGAGGAGGCCGCCCTTGCTCTTGCGGCCGCCCAGCAACCCGCCGAGCACGGAACCGGCCGTCGACAACAGCTCACTGTTGCGCTTGCCTTTCGTCTGTTCTTCGAGTTCTTCGATGCGGTCTTCGGACGCCTCGATCTTGTCGCGCAAGGACTTCGCCTTGGTTTCGTACTTGTCGCGCAGCTTGGCGATCTCGGCGTCAGCCTTGTCGTCGGCAACCTTCAAGCATCGGGCCTCGAATGCGTCGGCTTCCTCGGCGGGGCGCCCGAAGAGCTTCAGCCCGGTGTTCGCGGGAAGTTCGAGGTTGAGGGTTCGGACGAGCTGGTCCCTGATCTCGCGTTCGACCTGTGTCCAGAAAGTCTTGTTCGCGATCTTCGCGTCGGTCAGCCGATACACGACCTTGTCGGGCGCATTGATCCGGAGGTCGCGGTCGTCGTAGTCGACCTGCAGAATCTGAGTGGCATCGATCTGCTCGCCAAGCGGGAACAACACGGCCTCATACTCGTCGTCGTGAATCAGATCGGCCTTGGTCTCGTCGTAGCGCAGAGCAACTCGCGCGACCACCGCAGCTTCGTAGCGCTCGCCTCGATCATCGCCGCCGACGTCGCCGAGCCACGGCGCGGCGACATCGACGTAGCGAACCGGCCGACCGTCAGCCACGTCCGGTATGATCCCGCTCTCATCGTCGCCCAGCTCAGTGGCCGGAGCAGCCGCCGGGACTGCTGCCGGAGCCGCTGCGGGCGTCGACGCGGGCGTGGCCATTCCGACCGGAGCAGCCGGAGTAGCGACCGGTGCAGGAGCGCCCGCCGCTTTGGTCGGGGCCATCATCGTGTCGATCTGATCGCGGGTCATCGGGCCACGCAGGTAGGACATCGCCCAACGTGTCGTGAAGACTTCCGGCTGGTCCTTGCCGGCGCGACGCAGCATGAACTCGCGCTTGCCGAGCCCGGAAATGGTGTCACCAACCGCTCCGATGTCGACACCGCCCGCAGCTGACGACATCCCGTCGAGCAGGCGAGCCTTGTCGCGGTCGGTCTGGAGCCGACCGATCATCCAGGTACCCGCATTCGAGATTGCCTTGTAGTCGATGTCGACGGGGTTCTGTGTCGACAGCACCACGCCGTCGCCGAAGGCGCGGGCCTGCTTCATCAGCATCATGATTGGCTTCTTGGTCGGCGGGTTCGCCGTCGGTGGCAAGTAGCCGGCGACTTCGTCCATGTAGAGCATCGCTCGCAGGTCGGTCGTGCCGCTCTGGGCCCGCATCCATGTGACCAGCTTCGACAGCACGAGCGACGTGACGAACTGGCGCTCCGTGTCGGACAGATGCGCGGTGGTGATGATGGCGCATCGCGGCTTGCCGTCGGGCGCGTAGAGCATCGATTGGATGTCGAGCGGAGCGCCCGCGCCCCATGCGGCGAATGACGGGGACGCGAGGAGCCCGTTGAGCTTCATGGCCAAGGCCATCCGGTCGGACTCGGGGAAGAATTGGTCGAGCTCGAATACGCCGAGCTTGCGAATCGGCGGCGTTGCGACTTGCCCGACCAGTGTCATCAAGTCGATTGCCTTGCCCGCCTGCCACGAATGGTTGATGAGGTTCGACAGCAGGATGTGCTCGCGGCTCGACAGCGGATCGGCATCGACGTCGACCAGCCCGAGCAGACCTGTGACGTAGCCCTCGATCTCGTCGCCGACGATCTCGGCATCACTGAGATCGGCCGGTACTTGCAGTGACCCGACGATGTTCAACGCAACACCGGAGTTGGACCCGGGCGTGTAGATCGTGAAGTCGGTCTTCGCGCGCAGGTTGCCGATGTCGGCACCGCTGAGTCCCCAGCCGCCGAGCCCCTTCGTCCAGAACTCAGATTGGCTCGCAGCGAACTCGTCGGGTGTCTGGTCGGCGTTCTTGGCTTGCGCCTCATCGATCCACGGCCTGAAGTCGGCGGGTGCGAGGTTCGGGAACGTGAGGCAGAGGTTGGTCAGGTCGCCCTTTGGATCGATTGCGATGACCGGGAGTCCCGCCTGCAGCGCTTCTTCGATGACGATCACCCCGAGACCGGTCTTGCCCGAACCGGTCATGCCGACGATCACGCCATGGGTCGTCAGCTTGTCGGTGGCCACGCTGACATGGCTCGATGCATCATCAGTCGTGCGTTCGTGTGTGGCCGGGTCGATCGCGCCGCCCAGGAAGAGGTCTGCCATGCCGGGCAGAGTAGTGGGCAACCGGCACCGTCCCCAGACCGTCCGGGTCTTCTGGTGTCTAGTGTTCTGGCCATGGCATTCACTGGACTCCCGGTCGAGGGCATCGACTTCTACGAGCAACTTGCTGCCGACAACTCGAAGGCCTTCTGGCAGGCCAACAAACACCGCTACGTCGAACACATCAAGACACCGGTGACTGAGCTCGCCGAGGAACTCGCCGACTACGGGCCGTTCCACATGTTCCGACCGCACAACGACTTACGATTCTCGAAGAACAAGCCGCCGTACAAGACGCACCAGGGCGCGTACGGCGAACTCGAAGGTGGGTCAGGCCACTACCTCCAGTTCTCTGCCGAGGGCCTCATGGTCGGAGCTGGCTACTACGCGATGGCAAAGGATCAGCTCGCGAGGTTTCGTGAAGTGATCGATGCCGAGCACACCGGCGAGGAGATCGCAGGAATCGTCGCAGCGATGCGCCGAGCGAAGTACGACATCAGTGCCATCGACGAACTCAAGACAGCGCCGCGTGGCTACCCCAAAGACCACCCGCGTGTGGAACTGCTCAGGATGAAAGGCTGCATCGCCGTCAAGAACTTCGGTGCACCGAAGTGGATTCACGGCAAAGGTGCCGCGAAGCGGATCCGTGACACGTGGGCTGGGGCACAGCCGCTCACCGACTGGCTCGATGCCCACGTCGGACCCTCCACGCTTCCTCCCGACGACCGCCCCTTCTGACCGAGGCGGTTCTCGAAGAATTCCTCGATGGTGTCGCGCGATGTTCGGAACCTTGACAGAATGTAAAAGTGACGACTTTCGACGACGCTTCTGCTGCGACTACTGACGCCCTCGAGAACCAATTCGGTCTGGCAGATCGAATTGTCGACGACGCCGCGCTGGCCAACTCGGTGCAACGTTTCCGCGAGCAGGGCATCACGCTGCCGACGTTCGCCCAACTGGCTGACCCGTCGACCTTCGATCAGGACGAGAAGGTTGGCGATGCAGATCCGCAGGGTCCTGACGCACGCAATCTGTGGCGTGTCCACTGGTACAACGATCTGCAGGGGGATCGCGTCGATGTGCCCGAGCACGTCGTGCTCCCGTCCACGCTGACCGGCGTCGATTCGCCGATCATCGTCGTGTTCGGCGATCGCTTCCCGATGATCACCGCGCACAAGGTGTTGGCGGCCTACTCCTGTCTTGCCCCACGTGTGGTCACCGGCCAGTTCGACCCGACGGTGCACCGAGCCGTCTGGCCATCAACGGGCAATTACGCCCGCGGCGGCATCGCGATCTCAAAGATCATGGCGAGCCGTGGTGTCGCGATCCTGCCCGAAGGCATGAGCCAGGAGCGGTTCGACTGGCTCGACACGTGGTGCGCCAATCCTGAGGAGGACGTCATCAAGACGCACGGCACCGAGTCGAACGTGAAGGAGATCTACGACGCCTGCAACGAGCTGGCCAAGGACCCCGGCAACTTCATTCTCAACCAATTCTCAGAGTTCGGTAACCACCTCGGCCACTACAACGTCACGGGGCGCGCCCTCGGCCATGTCTTCGAAACGGTGCGCGCTGAGTACGCCTTGGTTGGACGCGACTTGGAACTGGCAGCGTTCACCTCGGCAACCGGCTCAGCGGGAACGATTGGGGCAGGCGACCGCCTCAAGGAGGAGTACGGGGCCAAGATCGTCGCGGTCGAGGCGCTCGAATGCCCGACGATGTTGGAGAACGGATATGGCGAGCACAACATCCAGGGCATCGGCGACAAGCACATCCCGTTGATCCACAACATCGCCAACACCGACGTGGTCGTCGCCATCTCCGACAAGGCGACCGACGAGTTGGACCTCACCTTCAACACCGACGCCGGGCGGGCCTACCTCGCCCAATCCCAGGGCGTGTCGCAGAGCCTCGTCGACAAGCTCGAGCACTTCGGCTTCTCGTCGATTGCCAACGTGCTCGCAGCGATCAAGACGGCGAAGTTGCTGAACCTTGGTGAAGACCAAGCCCTGATCACTGTGGCCACGGATGGTGCAGCGCTGTATCCGAGTGAGCGGGCCAAGCTGATGGAACGCCAATACGGCAACGAGTTCACCACGACCGACGCCGCGGCGGCGGTGGGCGAACATCTTGCCGCTGCGTCCACCGACCACATGATCGATTGCACCGACGTCGATCGTCGCCGCCTGTTCAACCTCGGCTACTACACGTGGGTTGAGCAACAGGGCACGCCGTTCGATTTGTTCGAGGCCCGTCGCTCGCAGGAGTTCTGGCGCGGACTGCGTCGCTACACCGGCGTCTGGGACAGCATGATCGACGACTTCAACGCACAAGTCGCCGCAGGCTGAGAGCGCGCACGCGCCGATGAACGACACATCGATGACGGTGACCGGGTGGCGGTGCGCCACGTGCGGATCCGAGGTCCCCATCGCCACACCGATGGCGTTCCGCTGTCCGAACGCCACAGCGAACGACCCCCGCCACGTCATGCAGATCGTCAGTGGTCCTCGTGTCAACCCGCTGGAACGGCAGGCAAATACGTTCATCACCGACGACCAGAACTTGGCGTGGGCGGCGTTTGCCGCAGCGCACGGGATGGACAGGGCGCGCCGCGACGAGTTGGTCGAGGAACTCGACAAGGCCATTCGTGCCGTCGACCACGTCGGCTTCACGGCGACGCCGTTTGAGCGATCGGTCGAACTGTCCAATGAGCTGGAGATGTCTTCACGCGGAGGCATCTGGGTCAAAGACGAGACCGGGGGAGTGGGCGGGAGCCAGAAGGCACGGTTCCTGTTCTCGATTCTGCTCCACCTTCGTGCAGCCGAAGAGTTGGGGCTGCTGGCGGAACGGCCGCCGCTCGCCATCGCCTCGTGCGGGAACGCGGCACTCGCCGCGGCAACGCTGGCGAAGGCTGCGGAGTGGCCGCTCGACGTCTACGTGCCGACCTGGATGAGCGATGGTTTCGGCCGACGCCTCGACGAACTCGGGGCGCGTGTGCATCGCAGCGAGCGACGAAGCGACGACCCGCCGGGTGACCCGGCAATGCTGCGGTTCCGGGATGCTGTTGGTGAGGGTGCCGTGCCATTCACCGTGCAGGGCCCGGAGAATGCCCTGTGTCTCGACGGCGGCCGAACGCTCGGCTGGGAAGTCTGTGCACAGGCGTCTGCGCACGGGATCGAACAGCTTGATCGGATGTTCATCCAGGTCGGCGGCGGGGCCTTTGCCGCTGCCGTCGGAGCGGCAATGAACGACGCATGCGGTCCGGTGCCACTGTTCGCCGTCCAAACCGAGGGGTGTGCGCCGTTCGAACGCGCATGGCGACGTGCGGACGGCATCGAGCATCCAGCCACGAGGTGGGCCGACCTCATGACGGTCTGGGATGAGCCGGCCTCGCTCGCGGATGGCATCTTGGACGACGAGACCTACGACTGGATCGGGGTGCTCGAAGCAGTGCGCTCCAGCGGGGGTCGACCGGTCATTGCCTCCGAACAGCAGGTGATCGCGGCACATCAGCTCGCGCACCGCGCCGGATTCGACGCCAGCGCGACAGGAACCGCAGGTCTGGCGGGAGTTCTGGCCGCTCGCGACGAGATCGGCGATGACGAGCACGTCGTGGTCGTGATGAGCGGCGTGACGCGCTGAATCCGACCTGCTCAGAGGGCTCGGCCGCTGGGCCCCGCCAACGGACACCCCCTGAGGCTGCGATAGCATCGATGCCACGTCTGAACAGCCGATCCCTCTGTGGGCCCGAGTGGGTGCCATTGGTGCGCTCGGCGTGGCCGCGATTGGCCTCGTCGACATCGTTGGCGCGCCCACGGGCGCCCAATCGGCCGACGTTCGGGCCGAACTCGTCTCTGCCGACGGGGTGAATGTTGCGCTCACGGGGATCAGCACCAATCCTTCGATTTCCGGTGCTGGCGACGTGGTCGTCTTCTCGAACGAGACCCCTGCGATCGATGAGTTGCCTGCTGAGCACGACCTCGTCGTGCGGAAACGCTCGGTTGGCGACACTCCGGCCGAAGTCCTACTCATCGACCTCAACAGCCCGCAGCCGATCATCGCTGCATTGAGTGGCGACGGGTGCACCGTTGCGTATTCCGCCATGGTCGACCGGCCGGTCGTCGATCCGCCCGCTGAAGAGCCGCCCGCCGCCGAACCCGAGCCAGCGCCGGAGCCTGAGCCGGAACCCGAGCCGCTCCATCCCGAGGTCGTCGAGCTGCGGACACTTGCGCTCTGCGGCGCGCCGGGGATTGAGGCGGCAACCACCGTGCTCGACCGGGTCGAAGGCATGACGCCCCTTGCTGCGCCGGCGCTGTCCTCCGATGGCACGACCATCGTGTGGCCCGCTGATGATTCGGTGTTGGCCTACGCCGCTACTTCGACGCCTGACGTCCCCGACGTCATCGAGATCTCAGCGCCGGGCGCCGAGTTCCTGATCGGTGGACATCTCGACATCAGTGCCGACGGCTCGATCATCGTGTTCGAGGCGGGGCCACTCACTGCTGACCCTGAAGACGCTGCAGACGAGATCGCAGCGAGTGTGTTCATCACCACGATTGAGCCAGCCGACGTCGTCACGGATCCCCCAGTGATCACGACCGAACTCTTTGCACCGAGTGCCGACGGGTCATCGTGGCCGACGATCTCCTCCGACGGAGCACTCGTCATCTACCAGTCCGACCAGCAATTGCCGATCGATGGCGTGCCGGCCGAAGGCGACTACCTGGTCATTGCTGATCGAACGGTGGCGCCGGTCGGTCACCAGGTGTTGACCACCGGAGCGGTGCGGCCCGACCTCTCGGGTGACGGGACCGCGGTGGTCTACGACGTGCTCGGGTCGGTGCAGATCCGGCGCTCAGACTCGACGGTTCCGTTCGCTGAATTCACCGAGAAGATCGTCAATCCGAAGATCGACGTCGAGTTCGACGAGGGGGCCGCCGATTCGGTGACCGGGGCAGTCGTGTCGGCCGATGGCGGCGTTGTCGCCTTCGATCAACCGGCGAGCGTTCAGTTGTCCACGCCGATACTGGCCGGTGCTCATGTCTGGCTCCAGGATGCAGCACCGTTGTTTGCGCCTCCTCCGACGTCGACCACCATCGACAACACAACGACCACCACCATCGCGGTCACCCAGCCGACAGTGTCGGTGGCGACCACGACACCTGCGACCACACGAGTCACGACCAGGAACACGACTCCAAACACGACGCGCACGACGCCGCGCAGCACAACACGAGCCACGACGACCACCACGACCGTGCCGCTGCCCGTTGTCTTCGACCCGGCCGCCTTCGACTTCGCTCCGACCATCATCAATGCGGGGCGACGCACCGCATCGGTCGACTTGTTCAACCCGTCGGCTGCTC
The DNA here is from genome assembly GCA_029263275.1 of Ilumatobacter sp. Lineage (GTDB taxonomy): Bacteria > Actinomycetota > Acidimicrobiia > Acidimicrobiales > Ilumatobacteraceae > Ilumatobacter_A. Next base: position 3,245 of record JAJCXU010000231.1, on the reverse strand, counting down.
CCGTCACCGTCGTCAGCATCGTCGTCGACGTTGCCGGCGCCGCAGACTTCACGATCGATCCGACGGAGTGCACCACCCTGGCTGCGGGAGCCCGCTGTGCCGTGGGCATCACGTTTGGGCCTACGACCACAGGCGAACTCACGGCCAACGTCGTGGCCACCATGAGCGACGCAACGACGGCCACGGTGGCACTGCGGGGAGTCGGTGCGCCCGAACCCACGATGTCGGTACAGCCCGGTGTTGCATCGAACGGTCAAGTCATCACGGTGTTCGGCAGTGGATTCCCCGCTGGGGCATCGGTCGACTTCGACTGGAACCGCGGCCAGGTTCGATCCGCCATCTTGATCGACGACGTGGGCGGATTCAGCAAGACCGTCATCGTTCTCCCGAACACGGCCAGCGGACCAGCCGACATCGCTGTTGCTGGTCAGGTCGACCTGTTCGGCGATGTCACTGCCACCGTCTTGGTGTCAGATTCATCGAGCCGCGGCAACACCGCAGTGCTCGGTAGCAGCGCCCTCGGCCGCTGATCACTCCCGAGGAAACCCCGAAAATCGTGCCGAGGCGGCCCCGTGAGGGCACTCTGACTACATATTTTGGACGGGGGACCTGGGGTCAGTCGGCTTGATCGACGAAGCCGATGATCGACGCTCCGGCGGTGCAGGCGGCAGCGTTCGGGCCCGGGGTCTCGCAGGTCAACTGGATCTCGACGGTGTCGGAACTGTCGAAGCGGAAGGGCGCGACGAAGTGCAAGTCGAGGTCGCGGAAGTTGGCGAGCTCGGACTCGAGCAGGATCTCGCCGTTGCGCAGCAGGGCCACCCGGCCGACGGCACCGTCGGGATTCTGGAAGACCACGTCGGTCACGGACAGCACACGATCTGATGCCACGGTGAACGACTCGTTCGCAGATCCACCCGGTGCGGCCTCGGCATTGAGACGGAGATCAGCAGGTGTTCCCAACGGCAGCTGGCGTGCTCGCTCGGCGGCATCTTCGAGCTCGGCGACCTTCTCGTCGAATGCGGTCTGCTGTTCTTCGAGCGCAACCGCAGCGCGATCATCGGCGATCGACTCGACGGCGGGCTTGAGGAGTGCGAACCAGGCAATGGTGCCGATCAAGAGTGCGCCCAGCATGCCGGCAAGTGCCGGACCGAACCACGGCCGCACACGGGGGCCTTGCTCGTACACGCCTTCGAGTTCATGGACCTGATGATCACTGCCGGCGACCCGGACGGTGAACGGGTGTTCTTGAGGCTGACCGTTCCAGAAGCGAGCCCGCGGGTGGAGCTTCATCTCGATCTTTGCCGTCTTGCCCGGATCGATGTTGACCAATGGGGCGGCCAATTCGATGTCGACGCGGTTGTCAACGGCTTGAGCTGCCACCTCGATCATCATCGGTGTGTTCCCCGTATTGTCGACGACGACCTGGTGCTTGCCGCTGCTCCCGGAGGAGGAACGAGGTGGGAGCAGGCTGACGGCGTAGGCGACCGTCTCTTCGACGGCGATGACGGCCTCGGCGGTGATCCGGCTGCCGTTGCCACTCGAGACTTCGATACCGCTCGTGTGGCTGCCTGAGGTCAAGGTCGCCGACACGTCGACGATTACGGGAACGTCGAAGGATTCGCCGGGCTCGAGGTAGATGGTCTCGGACTGCAGGACCGTGTGTTCCGCGAGCTCGCCGAGTGCCTTGAGCTTGACGACTTCCTCCGACGTGGCGTCGTTGTGCAGCCGGAGCGTCAACGCGGCAGCGTTGCCGGGCGTTGACGTGATCGTCGAAGGCTGGAACGTGGCGCTCACCGTCATGGCGAGCAAGGGTAGTTGTTCGGCCGTCAAGTCGGCGTGCGGCGGTAGCCTGGCCGAATGTCGGAACTCTCCAACTCCCACGCGAACGCCGGTGCTCCTCAAGCGCTCGAGGGCGGCTTCGATCCCCGGTCCGCCGTGTTCGACCGGTTGCTCAAGAACCGTGTCGTGATGCTCGGTTCTGACGTCAACGACGACATCGCCAACCAGATCTGCGCCCAGCTGCTCTACCTTGAGGGCGAAGACCCGAACGCCGACATCTGGTTGTACGTCAACAGCCCCGGCGGATCAGTCACCGCTGGCATGGCCATCTACGACACCATGCAATTCGTCGGTTGCGACGTTGCCACCGTGTGTCTCGGCCTCGCCGCCTCGATGGGCCAATTTCTTCTCACCGCAGGCGCGGCGGGCAAGCGGTACGTGTTGCCGAACGCTCGGGTCATGATGCACCAGCCCCTCGCAGGTCTGCGTGGCCAGGCGTCCGACATCCAGATCCAGGCCGAGCAGCTTCGTTACACGAAGAAGCGCATGGCTGAGCTCATTGCATTCCACTCCGGCAAGGAGTTGGAGCAGATTCAAGAAGACTCCGAGCGCGACCGTTGGTTCACCGCCGAAGAGGCCCGTGACTACGGCTTGTGCGACAGCGTCATCTTGAAGCGCGGCGAAATCCTCAGCTGATTCGGTCGAGCTGATTCGGGCTGCTGAGTTCAGCCGTTCTGAGCGACGATCGTGAAGACCGGCCCGATGTCGACAGCACAATTCGTTTCAAGCCAACGGTCAACGGCCGCGGCCGACTTCTCGGTCGAGAAGATGGCGGCGAGCGCCGCCTGTTCTGACTCGGGGTCGCCTGGCACCACCGTGCTGGCGGTTTCGTAGGCGTTGATCAACTGATCCCACTCGGGTTCGATGGCGAGCGGCGCAAGCGCGCCGATTTCTCGGTAGAGGTCGAGGAACGGCTCGATGTCGTCGCTGAACTGCAGATCGGGCTGGGTGAGCCGGTCGGCGTTGACCTGTACTTCGCCACAGAAGCGCTCGGCGTCGCCCGCGCCGTCGCCCCCGCTGGAGCAGCCCGCAAGCAGCGCAATGGCAACGCTGGCCGCCACAACGGGCGTGCGAGAAACGATGTGGCGCAGCACGGGCAGCATTGTTGCACGGCGTTCTCCCAAAACCAGGGCGCCCGCCAACTCTGTGAGCGCGCGCAGGTAGGTTGCAGATGTCGACACCCTCGTGGTGCGTCGGCCGGTCGTGGGGCCCGTGCGTCCCTCCTCGTTGTCAGGTGCGGCTCAGCCGTGTCACAGAGGAGGCGCCATGTTTGCGTCGATTTCATCCGCCATCGTCGTCGGCGCCCAAGGCCACCCCGTCCGCGTCGAGGTGCACGTGGGGCAGGGGCTCCCAGGATTCTCGATCGGCGGTCGGCCGGACGATGCTGTCCGCGAAGCGCGTGCCCG
>JAJCXU010000230.1 GCA_029263275.1 Ilumatobacter sp. | reverse complement strand
CATGTGTGCTTCGCGCCGCTCTTCGCCGATCGATGCGACTGTCCCCTCACGCGCTGCCGCCATCGCCTCCGCAACCGCTTCAAACGCCGGGGCGCCATCGCCACGATGTTCGATCACGTCCTCCCACCAGCGTTCTGGGTCGGTGTCGCCCGCAGCGAGCGCCAGGGCCCGCAGCGGGTCGGGCGGAGCGGTGTCGGCGACCAGCTCGACGGTGTCGCCATCATCCGCTGCACCGGCGAACGTGTTCGCCATGGGCAGGTCAATGGCGCGGACTTCGATCTCGTTGCGGTTGGCCCAGGCAATGCCTTGCCACTCCGGGCTGAACGCGGCAAACGGAGCGAAGATCGCTCGGGCCGGTTCGGCAACGACGTAGCCGAGCAACGACACGGGCGGTACGAGGCCCGGGTCGCCGACCCAGCGCAATGCCGGCTGCACGTCCGCCGGGGCTTCAACCAGGACGATCGACGGGCGAATCTCGTCGAGTGCAGCGACCACTGACCGAGCAGACCCAGGGCCATGGTGCCGGATGCCCAGCAGGTGGACCTTGTCGACTTCTGCCCGGGGCAGAACCGGACTGGCCGCCGTGTCGGTCACGTGTCGAGTTGGCGGCAGGCCTCATAGAAGTCGGCCCAGTCGGGCCGTTCCGCGACCACGCCTTCGAGATACTCGCGCCACACCACCTGGTCGTGCACCGGGTCGCTGACCACGGCGCCCATGATTCCCCCAGCCACATCGGTGGCCTGCAACGACCCATCACCAAAGTGCGCCGCCAACGCCAGACCGTTGGTCACCACCGAGATCGCTTCCGCTGTCGACAATGTGCCAGTCGGCATCTTCAGGCTCGTGCGCTGATCATCGGTCACCCCTGACCGCAGCTCGCGGAACACCGTGACCACGCGCCGGATCTCGTCGGCCGCGGCTGGCACCTCGGGCAAGGCGAGGGCCACACCGAGTTCGGCGACGCGTCGACTGACGATCGAGATCTCTTCCTCCGCTGTGGCGGGCAAGGGCAGCACGACCGTGTTGAACCTTCGACGGAGCGCACTCGAGATGTCGTTGACGCCGCGATCGCGATCGTTGGCGGTCGCGATCAGATTGAACCCGCTGACCGCTGCGATCTCGCTGTCGAGTTCGGGCACCGGCAGCACTTTCTCGGACAGCACGGTGACCAATGCGTCTTGGACTTCTGGCGGCATCCGAGTGAGCTCTTCGACGCGCACGATCGCCCCACGCTCCATCCCGCGGTACACCGGCCCGGGAACAAGCGCTTCCTTCGACGGCCCCTCCGCAAGCAGGCGGGCATAGTTCCAGCCATACCGCAGCGTTTCCTCGGTTGTTCCTGCCGTGCCTTGGACGAGCAGTGTCGAGTCGCCGCTGATCGCTGCTGCGAGGTGTTCGCTCACCCAGGTCTTGGCCGTGCCCGGCACACCGAGCAACAGCAGCGCACGGTCGGTTGCGAGCGTGGCGACGGCGATTTCGATCAAACGCTGCTGCCCGACGTACTTGGGCGAGATCACGGTGCCGTCGGCAAGCGTTCCTCCGAGGAGATACGTCACGACTGCCCAGGGCGAAAGGTTCCACCCTGGCGGGCGGGCCCGATCGTCGGCCCCAGCGAGCGCGGTCAGCTCGTGCGCGAACTGCTGCTCGGCGTGCGGTCGCAGGATGTCAGCGGCCGGCGGGACGTTCGCGTTGGTCATCGCCGTCGACGTTACCCAGATGCCGCACACCCAGCGGTTGCAGACTCTTTCTGCAATTTCCGAAATCCGCTGCGACAATGGAGGAATGGCGGCTGTCAGCATGCGAGGAGCGAAGAAGCTTCAAGACGAACTCGAGAGTTTTGCGTTGTCCCTCCCGGAGGCGTGGTTCGACACGCCGTGGGACGAGAGCCGCGTCACGAAGGTCCGCAAGCAGATCTTTGCGTTCTACGGCAATCAGGACGCTCCGAGTATCGGTGTGAAGCTCGTCGACTCGCTCGAGCAGGCGATGAGCTTGCCCGGCGCCACTGAGATGTCATACGACATGGGCACCGACGGGTGGATCACCATCCCGATCCCCGGCCTCGACGAGGATGTCGCCCAAGGTCTCTACGACTTCATCGAAGAGAGCTTCCGCTCGATCGCCCCGAAATCGCTGATCACCCAGCTCGACGACGAACTCGCCGACTGATTCGAACCAAAATCCTGCGCTCAGTTCCCGCTGAGCGGGAACTGAGCGCAGGATTTCTGGAAGTTGCCCGGAGTAGTCAGCGCGTCAGGGCGTGAGTTCGTCGAGCATGCGGCGGCGGGTGGTGGCGAGGTCGCCGAGCACGGTGGCGAGGCCGTGACCTGACGCCATGGGATCGACGCTGTCGAGTACGTCGGCGATGTCGACCAGCGCGTCGGGACGGACACGTGCGACGAGGTTGACCAGCATCGGCTTGTGGCTCTGGCCGAGCGTGCCGGTCTCGATCGACTGAGCGAGCACCCCTCCGGACTCAGCACCTGACCAATCGAGCATCTGGGCCAGTTCGGGAGCGATCGGCAGCTCCGGCAGCTCACTCAGCGCCTCGGGGCTGACCGTCGCCCCGGGGTGTCGAGATTCGAGGTCGGCGAGATGACCGACGAGCCAGCGACCTGCAGCCCCCGCGCCAACCATCACTCGGGTCCGCCGGACCGGGTCACTGCGATGGCGAAGCAGCATCGCAGGGAGCAGTTCAGGAGCGATCCGCCAGCCATTGCTGATCAGCGTCAGCGTCCATTCGTCTTCAAGCACTGGCCACGACACGATGATGTGGTGCCAGCGATCGACGGCTGCAGGCGCACACATCGGTCGATCGTCGGTATCGGGCACGACGATCTCATCGAGCACCGGCCCCGGCACCACGCCGGCGCGGCGTACCGCCGTGCACGCTGCGACCTGGGCGAGCATGCGCTCCGAGGGCGACGATCGGACGGTGTCGGCGACGAGGTCAGCCAGCGGGCCTGGTGGATCGGGCGGATCGCGGCGGTCGGTACCCAACAACGCCGCGGTCACGAGCTGCTGCCAATGGTCCTGCATCGACACCGTCAT
>JAJCXU010000229.1 GCA_029263275.1 Ilumatobacter sp. | reverse complement strand
TCGTCGGCGACTTCCTGCAGCAACCCTTCGCCGTAAGTGCCGCGTAGCTTGTCGACCTCGCGGTGGCGCATCAGCGGGCCGAGGAATTCGGGCCACTCGGGCATCAGCTTCTCGAGCGTCGATGCATCGGTGGACGGGCCGGTCTTCGTCTTCTTGATCGGGGTGAGGCCCTTCTCGTCGTACAGCAATTCGCGGAGCTGTTTCGGCGAGTTGAGGTTGAGGTCCTCCTTGCCCGACACCGTCCGAAGTTCGACGACCAACGACTCGACCTCGGCTTTGAGCTTGTCGTTGAGCGCTCGGAGCTCGTCGATGTCGACGCCGACTCCGAAGTGCTCCATCTTGGCCAGCACGAGCACGAGCGGATTTTCGATCGTGTCGTACAGCTCGGCCATGCCTTGAGCTTCGAGGCTGTCGTGGATCGGCCCGGCGAGGTGATGGATCGCGAGTGCGTCGCGCCCCGCGACCTCGGCGTCGCTCATCGACGTACCGTCGAGGTCGAGCTGACCGGAGTCCGCAGCGTCGGACGGGCGTGCGAACTTCGTGTACTTCTCGATCAGGTCCGGCAGGGCATACCGCGCCTCAGCCGGGTCGATCAGGTACGCAGCGATCGCCGTGTCGAGTGTGAGGCCGCGCATCTCGATGTCGAGCCCAAGCAGCGACCGCATCGCCTCCTTGACGTTGTGCCCACGGAGGCTCTGGTGAGCAGCGAGTGCCCGACCGACAGCCTCGTCGCCGAGCAACTCAGACGGAATCCACGCGACCTCCGAAGCCGAGCCGTCGGACACGACCGCGATGCCGGACAGGAACGACCGTCCCGGCTCACCGGTCCAGGCCGCAGCCAGATCAAGATGTTCTGTCGCTGCGATCAGGCTCGCTGCATTCGCTGGAGAATCCAGAACGGTGACTTCGGCAACGATTTCCTGGCGTTCCTCGCCCGGGCCGAGGTCGACGTTGCCGCCGAGCGAGGCCAGTGCGTCGGTGATACGGCCACCGAGTGCGCGGAACTCGAGGAATTCGAAGAGCCGCTTCATCTCATCAGGGTTCGGTGACACACCGAGACCGGTGGGTGTCGTCCGGTCGTCGAAGTCGACATCGACCTGCTCGCCGTCGAGCTCTGCGCGCAGCGGCGCGTCGAAATGTAGGATCATCAGGTCGAGGTTCTTGCGAGCCCGCTCTTCGTTTTCGATCAGGTTCGACTTGAGCTTGGGTGTTTGCTCGTCGACGTTGGCGAAGATGCCATCGAGGCCGCCGTACTTGGTGATCAGCTTCGCCGCGGTCTTCTCCCCGACCCCCGGCACGCCGGGCAAGTTGTCGGAGTTGTCGCCACGCAGCGCTGCGTACTGGACGTACATGTCGGGCGTGACGCCCGTCCGCTCCTCAATGCCCGCTTCGTCGTAGAGCGCGTAGTCGCTGACACCACGCTTGTTGTACATCACCTTCACGTGCGGATCGCTCACCAGTTGGTAGCTGTCACGGTCGCCGGTGACGATGATGACGTTCTCGCCCCGATCGACGAGCTGCTTGGTCGCCGTGGCAATGAGGTCGTCGGCCTCCCAGCCGACCTCGTCGACCGTCGTGATGCCGAGCGCAGCGAGCACTTCGCGGACCAGGCCCATCTGCTGGCGGAGGATGTCGGGCGCTGCCTCGCGCTGCGCCTTGTACTCAGGCTCGGCCTTGTGACGGAACGTCGGCTCGGGTCGATCGAAGGCGACGAGGATGCCGTCAGGCTGTTGTTCCTTCAGGACGTACGCCAGCATCGAGGTGAAGCCGAACACTGCGTTGGTGACCTGGCCGCTCGCCGTGGCCATGTCCGTGGGCAGCGCGAAGAACGCTCGGTAGGTGAGCGAATTCCCGTCGACGAGGAGTGTGGTTCCCATGGCGATTCTCCGTGTCGTTTCGTTGGCGTCCGGTGCGGCTCGAGGCGCGCGTCAGTCGTCGCTCGGACGGAGTGATCCGTCGAGGATGCGATCAGCGACATCGCGCATCCTGCTGCGCTCGCTCATCGCCGTCTTCTGAATGAACTGGAACGCATCGTTCTCGGTCATGCCCGCCTCGTCGATGAGCACACCCTTGGCCCGCTCGATGAACTTGCGTGACTCGAGCTGCTCACCGAGGGCGTCGATTTCGCCGGTCAGCGAACGCAGCTCGCGGAAGCGACCCATCGCCACTTCGATGGCAGGAACAAGATCGCTGCGCTGGAATGGCTTGACCAAGAACGCCAGCGCCCCGGCGTCGCGTGCCTGCTCGACGACTTCCTTCTGGCTGAAGGCCGTGAGCATCAAGACGCCACAGATCTTCTCGCCGTTGATGACTGCGGCCGCCTCCAGGCCGGTCATGCCCGGCATCTTGATGTCGAGGATCGCCAGATCAGGTTGCAGATCGCGAACCATGTCGATCGCTTGGTCGCCGCGCCCGGTCTCACCCACGACGTCGTAGCCCTCTTCCTCGAGGGTTTCACGAAGATCCATTCTGATGATGGCCTCGTCTTCGGCGATTACGACGCGCAAGGGCATGACTGAAGTATGTACCACGCTGCGGCCAGAACCGAACTTCCCATGCCCCGAGAGAAGCCTCACTACTGCTCAGTCGCGCTCTCGCGATGAGAAATCCGGAGAACGAATCGGCGCGACCGTCCCCGCGGAGAGTGCCCCTCCGCCGGAAACGTTGGTCGACGCCACCGTCGCTCCGGCTACGACGCCAACGACCATGCCTCCGCCGGCCAGCCTGTTCCAAGGCAACCAGCTCGACGCCAATGCCGCGATCACGGGCACCAGCGATTCTTGACGCTGAGTCCTGAGCGATTTCAGCCGATCATCTGGTCGAGCAGCTCGTCTTGGCGCTGCTCGAGGTCAACAATCTCAGCGACGACCTTGCCCCGATGTTTCGTCATGTTCGCGAAGTTGCCTTTTGCCGATCGGGCCTCGAATGAGGACGATGCCGTCTCGGCCACCATGGCGCGAATCGCCTGATCATCGGCGTCGTCGCCGAGGTAGAGCAGTTGTTCGTCGATCACGGCAAGTTCGATCCGCAGCGCTTTGAGCCGTGACCCGACCTTCGTGAGTCGTCGCTCGACCAGCCAGCTACCCATGCGAGCGCCGATCGTATGTCACGGCCAAGCGGTCACGGGCGCATCATTGCGATCCGCGTACCGCCATCACTTGTCGCCGCGGCGCGGGAAACCGAGTGCTGCCGCCATCGCCAGACTCGTCGGTCGGCAGGCAGTTCGGAGCTGCGCACACGCGTTCTCCCCGATCGCGGCATAGGGCAGCACG